>CAZPCZ010000110.1:0-2554 GCA_964585225.1 uncultured Gammaproteobacteria bacterium | reverse complement strand
GCGAGCGAAGGAACCGATCACATTCATGGGCTACGTGAAGTACGGCCTCCCCTTCACGTTCGTCGCCGTTGGCGCCGCAGCGGTCTTCGGATGGTACGCTTGGAGCGTATGATCTATCGCATTACGATGCTCGGTCCACAGGGGTCTGGGAAAGGAACGCAGGCGGAACTCCTCGCGCGTGCATTTGCGATTCCGCAAGTCCAGCCCGGCGTCATCTATCGGAAG
This sequence comes from uncultured Gammaproteobacteria bacterium, assembly GCA_964585225.1. GTDB lineage: Bacteria > Patescibacteriota > Patescibacteriia > JACPHY01 > JACPHY01 > CAZPCZ01. Next base: position 2,329 of record CAZPCZ010000110.1, on the reverse strand, counting down.
GAGGTGGCATCGGGGACGCCGCTCGGGAAGCAGATCGCGCCGATTCTCACAAGCGGCGGCATGGTGCCGCATGAGATCACAAACGCGATCATCCTGCAGCGGCTCCAGGAGCCAGATTGCGCGGCGGGGTTCATCCTCGATGGGTTCCCGCGCGCCATGCCACAGGTCGAGGCCTTCGATGCGTCGGGGTTGTCGCTCACGCACGCGATCCTCATCGACATTACGGATGATGAGGCGGTTCGGCGACTCACCCAGCGTTTGGTGTGTATCTGCGGAAAGCCGTACACCGGCAAGGAGTTTCCGATCGAAGAGGGCCAGGAGCAGAACTGCACCGCGTGCGATGGCAAACTCATGCGGCGCACCGACGATACCGCGGACGCGATCCGAAAGCGTCTCGCCTTCTACCATGCGGAAACTGCACGCGTCGTCGCAGAGTACGACCGCCGCGGAATCCTTGTCCGCATCGATGGAATGCGCGCAATCAACGATGTGCACCAGGACATCCTCGCAAAGCTCGCCCATACTTGACTCGAAAACGATGGTGCGCTAGGGTCTCAACGGAGGCACCATGCACATTCTGATCGTCGATGATGATCCGATGGTCCACCGCGCGCTCCTGCGCGCCATCGAGCGCGTGGGGTACACCGCCGATCGCGGCCACCGCATCTCGTGCGCTGAGAGCGGAGATGTCTGCCGACGGATCGTCGCCGAGGAGTCGGTCGACGTCATCTTCATGGATGGCGAACTCGGACCAGGTGACACTGGGCCGGTCGTCGTCTCCCAGCTTCGCGAGGCGGGATGCAGAGCGAGGATCGTCATGACGTCGAGCCTTCCAGAGCTCTCGGATGTGGGGATCGAGGCCGGTGCGGATGCGAAGTGCGACAAGACGAATCTCGGCGCGGATCCCGAAGCGACCCTCGCTCAGCTCGGCATCCCCCCGCCGTGACGGCGGAAGGGATCGTGACGCGCCCCGAGGCCATCGGGGCGCGTCTTCACTATTTCCGATACACTATCGGTATATGATCGCACGCTCGGAAGAAGATCGGAATGTACTCCGCGAAGGAGGACGCCGCCTTGGACGTATCCTCCAGGAGGTGGCGGCGGCCGTTCGGCCCGGCATTGCGATCCGTGAGCTCGACCAGCTCGCGGAACGGTTGATCATCGCCGCCGGTGGTCAACCGTCATTCAAGGGCTACCACCCGCGCCATGCTCCGCAGCCATACCCCGGAAGCCTCTGTACCTCCGTGAACAGCGAGGTCGTCCATGGGGTGCCGACACGGGATATTCTTCTCAAAGAGGGAGACATCATCGGCCTCGATATCGGCATGAAGTGGCCCACCGCTCAAGTCTCAGGTCTCAAGTCTCAGGTCTCGGGTCTGTACACCGATACCGCGCTCACCGTCGGAGTTGGGAAGATCTCTAAAGAGGCGAGGCGCCTCATCGACGTGACTCGCAGCGCGCTCGAGGCTGGCATCGCCGCCGCAGTCATCGAGAGTCGTGTGAGTGACATCTCGAAGGCGGTGCAGGTCGCCGTGGAGCTTGCAGGGTTCTCCGTCATCCGCGATCTCGTCGGCCACGGCGTCGGCCGGCAGGTACACGAGGAGCCGCAGGTGCCAAATTTCTGGGATCCTCGCGCGATGGACACCGAGCTCACCAATGGGATGGTTATCGCAATCGAGCCGATGGTCGCGGCCGGCAACTGGCGGGTGCAGGCACTCCCGGACGGCTGGACCATCGTCACGCAGGATGGCTCCCTCGCCGCGCACTTCGAACATACGGTCCTCATCACGCGCGCCGGAACCGAAATTCTCACCCTCCCCTAGGAAGATGTATGGTTCTTCTCGGAATTGACTTTGGAACGAAGAAGATTGGTCTCGCCCTCGCCGAGGGTAAGCTTGCGGTGCCGCTCCGCGTCATTCGAGCCGCAAGCGCGAAGCCGCAAGCTGCAAGCTGGCGACGACAACTGCGCGAGGAGATTCATCGTGTGTGCGGAGAGTACGATGTGCGGACGATCGTGGTCGGCGTCCCGCGGCCGCTCCGTGGAGGGGCGAGCGCGCAGACGAAAGTGGCAGAGGAGTTCGTCTCGTGGCTCCGTCGTGAAATGACTACGCCGGTCGTCACCGAAGACGAGCGACTCACGACCGCATTTGCAAAGCGCCTCATGCGTGACTGGAAAGGCAAGGCCGACGACGATGCCGTGGCAGCCGCATTGATACTCCAGACATACATTGAGTGCCATGCTGGACATGAGTCACATGAATAAATCTCTAATTCCTAATTTCTACCTAGATCCTGCGTGATCTCAACGAAATAATCAGGAAATGGTGGT
>CAZPCZ010000109.1:0-2599 GCA_964585225.1 uncultured Gammaproteobacteria bacterium | reverse complement strand
CGGCGTCCTCGAGAAGACGTGTCTCGTGTTCGGGCAGATGAATGAACCGCCGGGCGCGCGGGCACGCGTCGGGCTCACCGGACTCACGATGGCCGAGTACTTCCGCGACGAGGCAAAGCAGGACGTGCTGCTCTTCATCGACAACATCTTCCGATTCACGCAGGCTGGCTCGGAGGTATCCGCACTCCTCGGACGCATCCCGTCTGCGGTGGGGTACCAGCCGACACTCGCGCAGGAGATGGGCGAGCTCCAGGAGCGAATTACCTCGACGACACAGGGGTCTATCACGTCCGTGCAGGCGGTGTATGTTCCCGCGGACGACCTCACTGACCCCGCACCGGCGACGACGTTCTCCCACCTTGACTCGACGGTGGTGCTCACTCGATCGCTCGCGGAGCTCGGGATTTACCCGGCCGTGGACCCACTCGACTCGACTTCAACCATCCTCGATCCGCAGATCATTGGACAGGAGCACTACGATGTTGCGCGCGGCGTGCAGCGCGTGCTCCAGCGGTACAAGGACCTCCAGGACATCATCGCGATCCTCGGTATGGAGGAGCTCTCAGTAGAAGATAAACAGACGGTGAGTCGCGCACGGAAAATTCAGAAATTCCTCAGCCAGCCCTTCTTCGTCGCCGAAACATTCACCGGCGTGAGCGGGAAGTACGTCTCACGCGAGGACACGGTACGCGGATTCAAGCAAATCCTCGACGGCCAGCTCGACGACGTTCCTGAACAGTCGTTTTACATGAAGGGTGGAATCGAGGAGGTGCGGGGGTAGAGAGGGGATAGAGGTGTAAAGGGATAGAGGTGTAGAGGAGTAAGGAGTATGGAGACATTTCGGAAGCTCGTGGTGTGGCAGAAGGCGCACGAGCTGTGCCTTTGGGTCTATCTGGTGACGAGTGCGTTTCCGCCGCATGAGTTGTTTGGGCTTACATCCCAGCTACGTCGGAATGGGCAGTCGGTCCCATCGAATCTCGCAGAAGGTTCGAAACGACCAACCAGGGCCGATCGTCAGCACTACAACGTCATCGCGGAAGGCTCACTGGAAGAAATGAAGTACCAACTCATCCTCGCACGAGATCTCCATTACATTACCGAGGACCAATATCAGGACGGCGAACGGCGCTGCCAGGAAGTCGGAAGAGTGCTACACGCATACACCGAGAAGATGCGCTAGTCCTCGTACTCCTTTCAATCTTTACACCTCTACCCCTCTATTCCTCTACTCCTTTCAATCATCACGCCAGAGCGAACGATCTATGACGGACAGATCGACCAGGTGACCCTCCAGACCACGGAGGGTGAAATCACCGTGCTCCCGCATCACATCCCACTTGTCAGCGTATTGGCACCAGGAGAATTGCGGATGAGAAAGGGGAGCGAGGAGATCCCCATGGCGATCGCGGGGGGGTTCGTCGAAGTTCTGGCCACGGATGGTCAGGTGTCAGGTGTCAGGGGTCAGGTGCCGACGACGCGCGTCGCGGTACTCGCGGATGATGCGGTGCGGGTTGAGGAGATGGATGTCGCGGCGATCGAGGCTGCTCAAGAACGTGCGCGGAAGGCGCTCGAGGAGAAACGCCATGCGGATGACACGTCATTCGCCGATGCCGCTGCAGCGCTCCAGAAAGAGCTCGCGCGACTCAAAGTAGCGAGAAAATACCGACGTGGTCCCGGCACCCCACTTGCTACATCCGTATGACCCCTGCTACGCTCACCACTTCCCGACCCTTGGACAGAGGAGGACCGCACATGGCCACTGAGCCAGTTCCCGCATTCTCAGGTGTGAGCATCAACCGCCGCGTGCTCGCGATCAACGAGTGGGCGGTCGCCCAATACGACGCGGCGGAGGCGGCGCGCGAGCGCTACTGGGCCGCGCACCCGACGCTCGTCGCGTGCGTCAAATGCATGGATGGCCGTGTGCACTTCCCGGTCATCACCGACACGCCAGTCGGGGTCGTGAAGCCGTTCCGCGCGATCGGCGGGGCGTACGAGGTGTGGTGGCCGACGTTCCTCAAGCGGTTCGAGCGATGGGTGGAGGCGGCGATCCGTCGGATGAGCCACAATCTCCTCTTCGTCTCGTACCACTTCAGCGCATCAGATCCGCACCTCGGTTGCGCGGGCTGGACGTACGACACCGCGGCAGCCCGGACGCACGCGCAGCAGCTCGCCAACGATCTGTCCGAGATCTACGGTGAGCAGCTCATCGCAGTGGTGACCGGCGTGGAGACCGATCGCGACGAGCTCATCCTGCACGGCGTCGAGGGGGACGTTCGTGCAAGCGAACTCATCGGGAAGTCAGACGGTGAGGTCCGCGCAGCGATCCGTCGGTCCTTCCCAAGGATGCCGGACGAGGTGATGAACGACCTCGCGCCGTTCATGGTCGGGAACGCGCGGCACGTTGCCGCGCTCGTCGAGAAGCCGCGAGGGCGCGACGGGCTCGGCCACGACGAGCGCATCATCGCGCTCGGTGTCGGATTTGATTGGCTCGCGCAATCGAACCTCGCACTCATCATCAACGACGCAGATCCCTGCCTCGACGACGCGGTCGCGACCGCCGCGTCCATCATCGAGAAGAACCTCACGCGTGCGAGACCGG
>CAZPCZ010000108.1:0-2631 GCA_964585225.1 uncultured Gammaproteobacteria bacterium | reverse complement strand
CACGCGTAAGATCGTCGGCAGCGTCAGATGTGTATAAGAGACAGAGATGGAGCAGCGCCTCGCGAGGGACGCCGCACAGGATGCCGTGGACACGCAGACGATCATGAAGCTCGCGGAACTGTTCCCCGAGCGCGATGCGTTCGCCCGTGCGTTCGCGTCGGTGCTCGAAGGTGAACTCGGTGATCGTGTGCCATTCTTGAAACACGCACCGCGCGAGGTTCGTGAGCAGCATGCGGCGGTCGCATGGGACCGTCTCCAGGGACGTCGCGGCGGGGAAATCATCCGTCGGGTATGATCGCGACCGCGCTGACCGCATTCGCCATCCTCGCTTGGCTCCGTCCGCGGTATGCGGTCGGGGCGCTGTTGTTCCTCATTCCGTTCGGGCACCTCGTACGGTTCACGGTCGCGGGGATCCCGTTCACATTTCCGGAATTTGCGACGTACATTCTCGCAGTCTTGTTTCTGCTGCGAGGTAAACTCGAAACTCGAAACGCGAAACTCGAAACAAATTCAAATTTCAAAATTCGAATTTTGAGCATTGTTTCGGATTTCGGATTTCTCCGCCCGAGGCGGATCCGCCTTTGGAGGAGGATTTCGGATTTTCTCCGCCACTCCTGGCTCCTCCTCCCGATCTTCTGGGTGCTGGTTGCCGCGATTGCCGCGATCGGTTCTCCGGCTGGCGCCCGCGCGTGGGGGATTTGGAAGGCGTATATGGCAGCACCGGTTGTTCTGTTCTGGATCATTCGCTACCTCGTTCAAGATCGTCGGTACACTGGAGAACGGCTGCAAATGACGAATGACGAATTTCTAATTTCTAATCAATCCCCAAACCCCAATGATCAAAAGTCAAAATTCAAGACCTCTTACCTCTTACCTTTTGCCCCTTACCTCTTACTCCCCCTCGCCCTCGGCGCGCTCATCGTCGCGGCGATCGCGATCGCGCAGCGTTGGTGGCCGATCGGCGTGCCGTACCCTTGGGTTGTCCCAGGCAAGTTCCGCGCGACGAGCGTGTTTGGGTACCCGAATGCGGTGGGGCTCTACCTCGCGCCGCTCGTGATGGTGTTCGTGGGGGCGGTGTTGGCGTGGCGAACGCCCTCCCCCTCTCGCTCCCCCTCCCAGCGGGAAGGGGAGAAAAAAGCAGTTTCCCCACCTCCCACCGGGAGGGGGGGCGTGGGGGGGTGGGGCGTACGGATGGGATTCATAGGAGTGGCGCTCCTCTCCCTCTTCGCCATCATCCTCGCTCGTTCCACCGGCGCCCTCATCGCGCTTGCGGTGGCGCTATCGGTGTGGGTATGTTCGGCATGGAGTCGGCGTTTGCGAAAAGCACGGCCCACCGAAATCCACGATCGTGAAAAAGGGTGGGACGCGCGTTGGGTTACCAGGAGAGCGGTTGGCGTCATCCTCGTATGGGTCCTCGTCTCACTCGCGCTCACCGCGTGGCTCCCGTATCGGCACGAGCAGCCGAAATGGGGTCCACCCATCATCCAGAAGCTCACGTTTCAGAAATGGTCTGGCTCGGTGCGTCTCGCTCAGTACCGCGAGACGTGGGCATTGCTCCGCGATCATCCCATCCGCGGCGCGGGCCTCGCGGGGTACCAGCAAGCGATTCGTCCGTACCATGAAAAACAAGATGTTGAGATCTTCCTCTACCCGCACAACCTCCTTCTCGCCATCTGGTCCGAGCTCGGCCTCGCCGGCCTCCTCCTCTTCCTCGCGACCCTCTATCAATTTTTTAAATTCGTATTGGTCAAATGTCAGGTGTCAGGTGTCAGGTGTGGGACAGCCGCCGCACTCCTCGCCCTCCTCGTCCACGGCCTCGTCGACGTCCCGTACTTCAAGAACGACCTCGCAATGCTCTTCTGGGTGATCGTGGCGGTGGGGACAATATCCGGAGCGGCTGGTACGATGGCATCGCATGGACCACGCACTGCACACAACCTACCTCCGGGCGCTCCAGGCGATCGCTGATGCGGGTGGCATCGAAGGCGACGCGTTGCGGTCGATCGCGTATCCGTTCGACCCCGCATGGCCAGAACATTGTGTGGGATCCGCCATGGTAGCCGCGGCAGTGCACGAACGTCGGCGTCGCGGGTACACGACTCCTCCAGAGGGAGAAGGCGCGGAGGGGTCGCTCCTCAAGCTCGAACGCGGACATCCGGAACGCGAGCGTCTCCTCACATCCTTCGGAGCGCAGTGCGCCCGTCGGTTGGAACCAGGGTCGGGGCAGCCGTTGCAGTACATCCTCGCGGAGCTCACTGCGAACATTTGGGATCATGCGGAGACCGACGTCGGTTTCGTCGCGTTCAGCGTCGGGGCACAGACCTGCGCGTTTGCGGTCGTTGATGCGGGGGTATCGATCCCGCTCTCCTATGCGCGACGCGACATCATATTCGACAACGACCTCGCGGCGGTACGGGCAGCGCTCGCCGGGCACTCTGCGCGACCACAGGGCGGACGCGGGTATGGACTGCGGACAAGCGCGAGGATCGTGGTGGAAGGGTGGAGTGGAGCATTGCTCCTCGCGTCACGCCATGCTACGGTGCTGCGGAGCTCGGACGGTGAGGATGTACAGGACACGTCTCCGATCCACTGGAACGGCACCGTCATTGCACTCGCGCTACCGCTCCCGCT
>CAZPCZ010000107.1:0-2701 GCA_964585225.1 uncultured Gammaproteobacteria bacterium | reverse complement strand
GGACTGGTGAGGCGCGGTTACTGTATGGGAACAGGTAAACGCCTGTCAAGCGATCGCGGTTGAGCGGAAATGAAGAGGCCCGGGGTGGTGCCCGGGCCCGCTGCTCTGCTCCACGACACGCAACGGCGATACGCGCTGCGATGCCCTGCGCTGCGGAGCGGCACCGCGCGGTGCTCGACGGCACCGAGCGCTGCGGCGCGGAACTGTCCCATTAATGCCTGAGCACATTCGGATCGTCAAACGGAATCCTAATGCTGCAGGTGGTACGGTACGGTGATGCGATCGTGCGCTCGGGGATGATGGGCGGTCCTATGTTCATCGGACCGCCCGGCGCATTGCGTTGCGACACCGCGCGTCGCGTTGCGGAGTCCGGATGTGCGGGGCGAAGCGCCGCTGTCGAGCTTCTCATGACATTGTCCCTAATGAATAATGAAGAGGCCCCTCCGATGCCTGCCCGCCTTTGGCGGGGACATCGGAGGGGCCCGATGCGTTGCCTAGCGTGGCGGCGCGGTGCGGTGCAGGGCGTGACGACGCGTCGCGCCGCGTTACGCTGCGGTGCCTAGCGTCACGAACCGTAGCAGCTGTGCGTGAGATCGTCAACGACTACAGCTCGTGTTCGACCGGCTCGTACGGCTCGAGCCAGGCGTCGTCGCGGACGAACTCGCTGTCCGCGTCCATCGGATCGAACCGGCCGGCTGGGACGACGTCGCGTGGCGTGCGCCGGCGCCGTTGGTTCGGTTCCGGTCTCGATGGTGGGCCTTCGCGCCGCGTCGTCCTCCGGTGCGTATGCTTCGCTTGCGCCATGGTTGACCTCTGTGTCGGGTTGCGACCCCCACCCCCTCAAGCTCCCCCTCCCGGTGGGAGGAGGGAGAAACGCTTTCGGTGGGAAGGAGTGGAGGACCATCGTGGCACGTGGTGGGTTGGTGCGTGAAGTGGACAACGGAAACACCCCGGCCGGTGAAGGTCGGGGTGTCTGAATTGGGGAGAAACCGAACCGCTAGAGCTCCCAGCACTGCGTCTCGATCCCGCAGCGCGGGATGCGGACGCCGTTCACGGTGCGCGGGGTCGTGTCGGTTGGCGGCTGCCGGCCGCGTCGCAGCATCCCGGTCACGTGGAGCGATCGGAGGATCTCGTCGACCGCGGTCCGCACGCGCTCCTTGCGGTCGTCGATCTCGAGCTCTGCGACCAACGCGTCGCCGCCGACGTGGCGCGCCGCCGCACGGAGCAGATCGAGTGCCTCGTGCTGCTGCCGGAGCAGCGAGCTCACCGCGTCGAGCCCTGCGAAGAGCGAGACGCGGTACGCTTCGCGCGTGTCGACCGCATCCGGCGCGAGCCGTCGTCCGGACGCAGCGGTGCGATCGCAGGCCGCTTCGAGTTCGAGGTACCCCGCGTCGTAGACGGTCTGGATGGTCGAGAGCGCGCCATCGATTTCGTTGGTGAGCGGGGCGAGGCTGGCGCAGTAGCTCGTGACGAGCGAGCAGCGCTCGAGCTGCTCGCCGTCGCACGTCCGCTCGGTGAGCGCGTCGCAGAGGAGTCCCTGCTCCTCGTCCTGGAGGTCCGCGACGAGCGCGGACTGCGCGGCGATGTTCGCGGCGTGGGCGGCGAACGTCGGCGCTGCGGCCGACTTCGTCCGGCGCGTCGGTTCGGCAGCCGACTCGATCGGCCGCGTGAGCTGGTACGCGGTGATTGCGGCCACGACGAGACCGAGCCGCGTGACGATGAAGATCGTGCACCACGTCGGTACGCTGCGCGTGAGGTGCGTGTGCATATCTCTGCCTCCTCTGGTTGGGAAAGTTCGGAACCCCGCAGCGTACCACGAAACGCCGCGCGTGTCAAGTGTCTCGCAATCTGCAGCCCAACATGTCGGTGAGCGCCTCTCCATTCTGCGAAGAAGAATGTCGTCGAAAACACCGCTAGGATTGGGATGTGTTCCAAACATGGCCTTGCATGCACCTCCCTCTCCCGACGCGCGGGCCGGGACAAGTCGTTTCCCCTCTGCGAGAAGGGGAGAAAGCGAAGGAGACGGAATGAGAACACCCCAACCGGTGAAGGTCGGGGTGTTGCGTGGTGCGTCGTTAGGACGTTTCCGTCCCGTTGCGTTCGTCGCTGCGCTGCCAGCGGTCCTGCCAGATGGTGAGACCGTTGGCCGTGACGCGCCGCGCGCGATCGGAGGGCGAGAGGACGCCCTGGAAGCCGCACGATCTACAGGAGAGCGTGTCGCCGTCGCGCCACGTATCCGCATGGTCCGGCTTCTGCTTCGGTTTCCGACACGCGCCACACGTCGGACACGTGTACGAGACCACGTAGTCCGATACCGTGACCGGATCGCCGCGCCCCACCATCGGCGACTTGTACGAGAGGATGCGTCGGAGCTGACCGAAGTTCCACGCGGTGAACAGGACGTTCTGCGCGTGGTTCGGTCCGGCCTTCTTGACCCAGCTCACGTCCTCGACGGCGAGCACCGCGTGGTGTTCCTCGGCGATGGCGAGCAGTGTGTTCGCCACGCCGTGCGCGATGGATTCGAGCTGCATTGCGAAGCGCTGCTTTCCGATCCAGCGTCCCTTCTCCTGGTCCCATTCCAGCTGTCGCTTCTCACGGAGGAACGTGAGGATCTGTTCGTTCGGGGCGAGCGCGCCGTGCTCAAGCTCGACGCCGTCCTCGTCCACGAGCGACCACGTTGCAACGGCGTCGATCCCGAAAC
>CAZPCZ010000106.1:0-2858 GCA_964585225.1 uncultured Gammaproteobacteria bacterium | reverse complement strand
GCAGGCGCGAGATGGGACACAACATGGCATGGCAGAGAATATGGAGACAACCAATTTCGTAGATTCGCATCCATTCGTGTATTCGTGCACAGCGCGGACTTGATGGCTCCCCTAGAGCCGCTACAGTGACAGCTCGATCGTTCTCAACCCACGGAAGGAGGATCCATGGACACCTGCGGAGTTCCGTTGCACGTCTGGAACCGCTGGCTCACGTTCTGGTGGATGCTCCGGCATGCCGGAGACCCGCGCCCCGTACTGACGGACCTCGGACGGCGCTACGGCGAGCCGCACCGGCGCTACCACACGCTCGATCACATCGCCGCGTGCCTCCGAGAACTCGACGGCATCCGCGACCACCTCGACTTTGCGCAGCTCCTCTTCATGGAGGGCGCGATCTGGTTCCACGATGCGGTGTACGATCCGACACGGCATGACAACGAGGAGCGAAGCGCTGAGCTCGCACGCACGGTGATCGCCAGCGGCACGCTCACCAAAGATCTGATCGACACCATCCCGAGCGTCATCCGGCTCTCCGACCACCACAATGCGAACCGCGCCACGACGATCCCTACCGACGACACACGGTTCCCGCTCTCCGCGTTCCTCGACATCGACCTATCGATCCTCGGGCAGGACCGAGCGACGTACGATCGGTACGCCGAACAGATCCGCCAGGAGTACGCGCACGTCCCTGATGATGCGTTCCGCGCCGGCCGCGCCGAGTTCCTCGAGCAATTTCTCGCGCGCCCGAACATCTACCGGACCGCGCACTTCCACGACAAGTACGAAGCGGACGCACGCGCGAACATCGGCCTCGAGATCGCCCGCCTGCGTGCCGGACGGTAGCCGAAGCCCAAGCAAGGAAAACACCCGGTCCGATGTTCATCGGACCGGGTGTTCAACGTTTCCGAGGAGTACCCACGAGTTCACGCCGTTGGCGGTGCAGTGGGTGTTTGCGGTGCCGATGGGGCTACCGACGGCGTGGCGACGGCTGGTGTTGACGGGATCCGTCGGAGCAGGAGTCCGAGGACCGGTGGTGTTAGGAACGTCGTCGCCATGATGACGAGGACGACGATCGTGAAGAGCTCGTGGGAGAGCACGCCGATGGACTGGCCGACGTTCGCGAAGATGATGCCGACCTCTCCGCGCGGGACCATCCCGACACCGACAAGGAATCGCCGAGACCCGCGACCTGTGGCGAGTCCCGCGACGAGCTTCGTCGCGATCGCCGCGATCGTGATCGCGGCGACGATACCGACCGTGCGGAGATTGTGGAGCACCGAGAGGTCCACACGCGCGCCGGTGAGGATGAAGAAGAACGGCGCGACGAACTGTCCGATCGGCTCGACGAGGTCCTCGACGTGCCGCTTCGTGAGCTTCTCCGCGAGTCCAGCGAGCGCTCGCTTCGCCTCAGGATCTTGCACCTTGGCCTCGACGTCACGAACCTCGCCGATGATCGGCCCGGCGTCGAACTGCGAGAACATGGACGCGTCGAGGATGAGTCCGGCCGCGAACGCGCCGACGATCGGGGCGAGTTCGACCGCCGCGGCGAGCGCCGCGAGGACGAATGCGCAGCCAAGCGCGAGCGCGAGCTTCATGCCGACGCCCGCATTGATGCGAGCGAACCACCGACCGACCGGACGCGCGATGAGCGGCCCGAGGACCATCGCGCCCGCGAGGAACGCGAAGGCCTTGCCAACCGTCGCCGCGAGGCCGAGGAACGATACACTGCCAGTCGTCACGATCGCCGAAGCGACGGAGAGCACGACGAGCCCGAGGACGTCATCAATGACCGCCGCGCCGAGGATGATCTGGGACTCCCGCAGGTCCATCCGGCCGAGGTCCTTGAGGACGCGCGCGGTGATCCCGACGGACGTCGCCGTGAGCACTGCACCGATGAAGAGATGCGTGATGCTCGAGGCTGCCGGAAATACGAGCGGTCCGACAATGAACCAGCCGATGAGCAGCGGTGCGATGACGCCGACGACCGCCACGCGGAGCGACGGCCACAGCACGCCCTTGAGATCGCCGGTGTCGCAGTGGAGCCCGACCTGCAGGAGCAGGATGAGGACGCCGAGCTGACTGAGGAGGTCGAGCGTGGGGTTCGCTGATGCGCCGTCGAAGACGTGCACGCCGATGAGTCCGAGGTTGCCGAGGAAGAGCCCAATGAGCAACTCCCCGAGCACCGCCGGCTGGCCGATGCGCTCCACGAGCGCACCGACGCGGCCGAGCACGAGCGTCGCCGCGATGAGCATGAGCGTGCCGGTCGGCATCCCGTGCCCACTGCCGCCATCACTCGCGAACGCGAGCGCAGGAATCGCGCAGCACGCTGCTGCGCCGCAGAACAGGAACACGCGCTGCATGGGCACTCCTTTCTCTGGGTTGGTATGGGAACGAACGATCACCAACCGTACCAGAGAATAAGGCCGGTGTCAATGTCAGGGTTTCCCGTTGCCGTGACCGTTGGTACCATGGGGGCGCATGCGCCTTGCCCTCGTCCACGACCATTTGAACCAGATCGGCGGTGCGGAACGCGTCCTCCTCACGTTGACGGACGTATTCCCAAAGGCACCGATCCACACGCTCCTCTATGATCCGCGCGCCATCGCGGATTTCTTCCGTGCGTGCGACGTTCGGACGTCGTTCATCGAGCGCCTCCCCGGCGGGCGTCGGTACTTCAAATGGTTCCTGCCGATGATGCCGACCGCGTTCGAGAGCTTCGATCTCTCACCGTATGATGTGGTGCTGTCTTCGTCCTCTGCGCTCTCGAAAGGCGTCATCAGCCACCCGCACCAACTCCACGTCTGCTACTGCCACACGCCGACGCGATACCTCTGGTCGGACACCCACGAGTACCT
>CAZPCZ010000105.1:0-2869 GCA_964585225.1 uncultured Gammaproteobacteria bacterium | reverse complement strand
GACTTCTTCGGGGCCGCGCCCCCGCATACGAGCGAACTCCTCGAGACCGAGACGTTTCGTATCGTGAAGTGGCTCGCCGCTCGCGCAGCGAGCGTGCGCGAGCGGCAGGCGGCGCAGCAGGAAGGGGCGGACGAGATTCGTCTTTCCGGGGAGGCCGTAGTTGCCTTCGCCCTCGACCCCGACGGAGGGCTGTGGAAAGCCATGGGGCTCTCGGAGCTCGATCCCGAGGACAAGAAGGACAGGGAGGAACTGGAAGGGTTGCTCGCGGGCGCTACGCTGGTCCTCGAGGCGCGCCTCGCGGGATTGAAGGATGGACTCTTGGACGACGAGGAAAACTCCGTTCCCCAAACGGCCGACGACGGCAAGGTCTGGCTCGGCGAGGGCGTACTCGGGTTCCGCGTGCGGAGCGTCGAGTCCGCCGCGGCCGTGCCGCGTGAGAGGAACTGGCGCGAGCGGTTCCGCTTCGCCTCGACCGTGACCGAGGAGGGCGAGGCGACCCGCTGGCTCGTCGTGGAGAAGTGGCGGCACGACGCGGCGACCGAGGAGGACCGCTCCGCCGCGAATCCGCAGCTCCTGGACGAGCACCAATCGTGGACCGAGGAGCGCGCTCGCCGTTTGGCGAAGGGGCTGGGTCTTGACAACAGGCTCGCCGACGTGCTCGCGCTCGCCGCGCGCCTTCACGATGAGGGTAAGCGCGCGGCGCGATGGCAGCGCGCGTTCCATGCGCCGAAAGACGGCGTGTACGCGAAGACCGAGGGTCCCATCGACTACCGCCTGCTCGACGGCTACCGGCACGAGCTCGGATCCCTTCTTCGGGTCGAGAACGACAAGCGGGTCCAGGAGCCTTCCGAGGAGCACCGCGACCTCGTGCTTCACCTCATCGCAGCGCACCATGGGTTTGCGCGGCCGGCGATCGGTACGAACGGCTGCGAGGACAGGCCGCCCTCCGTTCTCGAGGAGAAGGCCGCCGAGATCGCTTTGCGCTTCGCGGGCCTGCAGGATCGCTGGGGACCGTGGGGGCTCGCCTGGTGGGAGGCGCTCCTGCGCGCAGCCGACCAGCAGGCGTCGCGCGAGAACGATGCGCGGGCTGTCGCCGGAGGAGGCGCCTGATGGCGCAAGCGTCGATTCCCGTCGATCTCTTCAACCCCGGGCAGGTCTTCGCCTGCATGGGCTTCCTCGAGGCGGCGGACATTCTGCTCGGGGATGCCCGTGGTGGGTTTGAATGGTCCCATTTCAACGATTGCTTTCACGTCGACGCAGGCGGAATTGAGAATCCCATCGCGGTAGTTCTCGACTTCGTGAAGGCGGCGGAAGTGAAGTGGCTAAGCCCTCGTCGCGATCTCAAAGAGCGCGACGGCGGCAATACCGAATTCCGCGAAGGAATCGCGGCTTCCGGCGATCCCAAAGCGGCCGATCTGCCTGGAATTCTTCGTGGCCTGCGCAACGGCAGGACATGCGAGATCACGTTCGGTTTTTGGGCAGACGGATCCTCACGGTTCGCGACGACATTCAAGAAGTCGACCAACGGTGCCTCTGCCCACATCCGCCTGGGCAATGCGCTGGCCGCGATAAAGCAATGGGATACGAAATTCGTTGTGTCGGATCCCTTGAATCGCGATGCCCGTACAGAATCGCTGTTTCGCCTCGATCCTCGCGGGAGTGTCGATCCCATCCATGGCGGCTTCTCGCCGGACGCGTTGCGTAAAGGCGACCAAGGTGGTCTCGATGTGAGGGTCGCCACCTATCCGATCTGTGAGCTGCTTGCGATTCTCGGGTTGGAGCACGCCAGGCCCGAGCGACTGTACGCCAATCAATTCGCCTACTGCGTCTGGGACCCCTTGCTGCCTCCCGTCCTTGCGCGCGCTGCGATCGCAGGAAAGCTCGGGTTTGGCCGCATCCGACGCTTCGTTGTCGAACATCAAGAGGCCAAGAAAGGCGGGGACAGGAAGATGAACCACGTGACGGAGGAGCTGATCGCATGACACCCATTACCAACACGGAACTCGACAACTGGGCCACCAAGGCCGATAGCCCGGTGGCGCTGTGCCTGAAGCAGACGCTTTCGCCGGTGGAGGAAAGCGGCATCATCTTCCCGCCGACCTACGCGGATATTGGCTACAACATCGACACGCTCTCGGACGGCACCCGCGTCGCGACGATCGACAGCGTGGGGTCGCAGGCCAACCGCCTCGAGCCGATCTTCAAATCGGAGTCGAAGGGCCCCAAGGACTGGCTCGTCCCGCAGATCGCGATCGTCATCCGCAAGGAGGACTGTGGCGAGTGCGAGGCGTGCAGGAAGAACGCGGCGCAAGGGGAAGGCAAGAAGGCAAAGAAGGACGCGTGCATGCAGCCGCGCGAGGTGACGCGCTCGCTCCTCGATCTCGCGCACCGTGCCGCGGACGCTGTCGTGCAGTCCTCCCCCACGCTCCTCGAACTCATCAGACCTGCGTTCAAGGCGCTTCAGCGGGGAGACGCAGGTCCGCTCTGCGCCATTGCTCCGACGTCGCTCGTCTTCGGGGTCTGGGACTCGCGCGGCGACACGGGCGAGAAGCGCCCGCGGCTGGTGCGCTCGATCATCCGCGCCTGGGACGTCGAGCCGCTGCACGCGGCAGCGCAGTTCAACTCGGTCTGGAAGCTGCTCGACGAGCAGCAGCAAGAGGAGCTCAAGAAGGAGGCGAAGGCGAAGAAGACGGATCTCTCGGAGAAGGGTCTTGCGGACGCGCCCGCGACGTTCCGCAAGACCAAGGTGCAGCAGTACCGCGACGGCGCGCCGAATCCGGAGGCGCGCGTCCTCGGCGGCGTTCGGGCGAACGGGAGGATCGAACGCGAGGTGACGGTGAATCTCGTGGCACTCCGCGGCCTGCGCGGA
>CAZPCZ010000104.1:0-2877 GCA_964585225.1 uncultured Gammaproteobacteria bacterium | reverse complement strand
GTGAGCGGTGCCCGGTGGAGATCGAGAAGAAGATCGCGCGCGCGCTCATCGAAGAGATCGTCGTGGATGTCGAGGAAGCGCGTCTGACCGTACGCCTCATCATCCACTGGAAGGGAGGTGCCCACACCGAGATCGCGATGCCGAAGCTGCCCAGGCCCGAGGGTCAGAAGACCGCGCTCGAGGACCGCGAGATCATCCGCAAGATGGCGTCTCGCTACGGCGACGGGGATATCGCGCGGGTGTTGAACAAGATGGGCCGTCGTACCGGGAAGGGCAACGCGTGGACGCTCGAGCGAGTCGCCACAGCACGGCGCAAGAGCTCGATCCCCGGCAGGCGCAAGACCGAGCTCGACCCCGAGACTCTCACTCAGGCCGGTGCCGCGAAGTACGCTGGCGTAAGCCAGACGACGATCAAGCGGCTCGTGGAAGCGGGCGTCCTGGAGATGAGACAGGCCGTGCCCTGGGCACCGTGGGAGATCCGGCGTTCGGATGTCGACCGCGAGCCCGTGCGTCCCATACTCGAACGTCTACACGCGACCGGGAAGCTGGTGCTCGTGGGGGATGATTCGACAGGTCAGCAGTCGCTATTCCAGCAAACAAGGGAGGTCTACAATGACAGGTAGTATGTCCGAGGGTGGAAGTCGAGCAGCGAGCCGAACGTCTGGATCGAGGTGATGGCCCCCGGGGCCCCAGTGGGCTGGTCGCATGCTGTTGCGCCTCGCCCTTTCTCCGGGGGCTGACGCGTTTTTCGGTCGCGCACGCTCCGGGTGATTCGGTGGCTCGGGTGGCCGACTCCCTGGCGTAGCGCGCCGCGCTTCCTTCCGAGTGGTTGGCCGCGTATCATGCGCGGCCGTGTTCTTCGCGTCATGAATTGAGAGCCGGGCGTGAATGAGGCGCCCGGCTCTCCGTATCACAGCCCCAAGGGGGCAACTCAACATGATCAAGGTAGTCGATGTTCCCGTCCCTGTCGAGATGCCTTCTTGCCAGCCGTTGTCGCTGTGGACCAACGACGAGGTGCGTCCGAGTCGCTGTTCGAATTGCCTGCACCCTCGCCTCGACCGGGAGGGTCGCCTCGTGCTCCACGCTCACGGTTCGTACGTCCGTCAGGTGCTCGGTCTGTTGGGCGGACGGGCGTTCCGGGTCTGGATTCCGCGTTTCCTGTGCCGGATCTGCCGGGCCACCACC
Organism: uncultured Gammaproteobacteria bacterium; assembly: GCA_964585225.1. Classification (GTDB taxonomy): domain Bacteria; phylum Patescibacteriota; class Patescibacteriia; order JACPHY01; family JACPHY01; genus CAZPCZ01. The sequence continues at coordinate 1,692 of CAZPCZ010000104.1, read as the reverse complement.
AGCATCCTTCCTTCGTGGCTGCACCCGTGGCGGTGGTACTCCATCGTCAGCATCGTCGAAGCGCTCTGTCTGTGGGCTACCGAACGGGCGACGGTGAGCCAGCTCCGCGCTCGGTACGCGGCCTCACCGGAGGGAGACGGATGGAGGAGCTTGTCCCGCTGGGCGCGAGACTTTCTCGTGCGGCCAACGTTGCTGGGGTGGTTGGGCTTTCCGACGTCCGGCACGACGACCTTGGGGGATCGGTTGCATCGGTTCCTCTTCCACGTCAAACCGGCCGGACGCGCTGACATTCGGGAGTGGACCACCGAGCAGGTGCGCTGGGCGGCGACTGAGGCACTCGCGGGTTCGGAGCACCGCCGGGTCTCGAGCCTGACAAGGCCCGTCACGTCCGCCCCGGGTGTTCGGGATGCGTTGCCCGGAGTCGATCTCGCCACGACCTTCCCACAGAGGAAGTCTCTTTTGGCTTCCTGAGCCGTTGTGAGATACTCGCCCACCGTCGGTCCGATACGGACCGGAATGATCGAAAGGAGTCATCTGTGGACGAGACGATGCGAGTGGACGAGGCGCTGTTCAAGTACGCGATCTTGGGGCCTCTCCTGTGCGAGAAGTTACGTCGGGGCAAGCTCCGCCAGAAGCTTGGCGAGCTATCCCGACAGACGTATTACGACACCAAGGGCCAGGCTCATACGCTCTCCTGGCGAACCCTGGAGGACTGGTACTACCAGCTCAAGAACGACGGCTTCGACGGCCTCAAGCGGCAGCCCCGAAAGGACAGGGGGACCTGCCGTGCGCTCCCTCCCGACCTTGTCGAGCTCGTCATCGATCTCAAGGACGAGGACCCGGGGCGCTCCGCGCCGCTGATCTTGCGCCAGCTCGAGCTGGCCGGGCGGATCCGCGAGAAGAGCGTCGGGGTATCGGCCATCCAGCGCATTCTGCGCCGGCGGGGACTGTCGGGGCCGAAGGTCGAGGTTGTGCGTCGGGAACGCTTCCGGTTCCAGGCGGCGACCGTCAACGGGCTCTGGCAGGGCGATGCCTTGCACGGCCCCAGGCTGGTGAACCCCCGAACGGGCCAGGCCGAGACCGTGAAGGTCTTCGCGCTCATCGACGATCGCTCGCGTCTGATCGTCAACATCCAGGCGGGCTTTCGCGAGACGGAGGCGGCGTTCCTCGCCGTGCTCCACGGAGCGATCGCTCGGCGTGGGTACCCACGCACGCTGTACCTCGATAACGGCTCATCGTTCGTGGGCCGCGATCTGCGGATCGTGTGTGCGAAGGTGGGCATCCACCTCGTGCATTCCTGCCCGTATGAAAGCTCGGCGCGCGGGAAGATCGAGCGGGTCTGGAGGACGCTGCGTGAGCACGTCCTCGACCGGCTGGACCTCGAGAAGGTTCGAACACTCGACGAGCTCAACGTGCGCCTGACGAGCTGGGTGGAGGGCGAATACAACGTCCGCCCCCACGCCGGCCTCGACGGCCGCACGCCCCGCGAGGTCTGGAACGAAGGCGCCGATGACGTGCGATGGATCGAGGACCACAGCCGACTGGCCGAGCACTTTCGCGTCGAGGAGGTCCGCCGCGCGAAGAACGACGCCACCGTCACCTTCGACGGCCGCACCTACGAGGTGCCCGGCCATCTGCGCCGTCAGGCGGTCACACTCCGCTATTCGTGCCTCGATCCCACCCGGGTCTGGG
>CAZPCZ010000103.1:0-2911 GCA_964585225.1 uncultured Gammaproteobacteria bacterium | reverse complement strand
TCTCCCCGTGTTCGGCGTAGAACATGAGCGGGATGCCATACCGGATCGCGGCCTGTACCGGCGTCGCGTTGATCCCAGCATCCCACACCACCTTGTGGTTGCCGCGCTCCACGAAGAACCGCCGCGCGAGGTGCCGATGGATGCGCTGGTCCGGACGCAAGAGATGGTGGTCGAACCCCGCCTGCACGAGCGCTTCACGGTTGTGGAAACCGACGTCGGTGGGGAGCTGCGGAGAGAACGTCACGAGGAGCGGGTTCATGCCGAATTCGAACTTCAACTTGTACGCGATTGCGCTGCTGTCCTTGCCACCGCTCCACGGCACGATGCAATCCCATGATCCATCCGTCGAGCGGTACCGGTTGAGGATCGCGAGGAACTCGGCGCGCCGCGCGGCCCAGTCAATGCCGTCCCACTTCTGCTCCGCGTACCGGCACGCATTGCACACACCCTCCGTATCGAACGTGATGCGCGGGCGCGTGTTCGGCATGATGCACCGGGTGCAGTACTGCACGGTGCGGCCACCGTGTGTTCCGACCACGGTCTGTTCGAGTTGCTTCGCGATGGTACTCATACGGTCACGCCCGAACCGGAATGCCCGCACGCGCGAGGTACTGCTTCGCGCTCCGGATGCTCGGCTCCGTGAAGTGGTAGATGTTCGCGGTACACACTGCCGATGCATTGCCGTCGCGGAACCCGTCAACGAAATCCTGCCATTTCCCGGCGCCGCCGCACACGAGCACCGGAATATCTACGGCAGTGGCGATGCGCCGGTTGAGATCGTTATCGTACCCTTCGAGCGATCCATCCTTCTCCGTCGACGTGATAAGAATCTCGCCGGCACCGCGTTCCTGCGCCGCGCGCGCCCACGCAGCGGGATCGAGACCGGTCGGCTGCGTTCCACACCGCGTGTACACCTCGTATGCGCCGCGCGCGCTCCACTTTGCGTCAATCGAAACGACGACGCACTGCGCGCCGTAGGCCTGCGCGATCTCGGTGATGAACGCGGGGCGCTCAACCGCTGCGGTATTCACGATGACCTTATCGGCGCCGCTCCGCAAGAGCTGCCGAACATCATCCATCGTACGCACCCCACCGCCCGCTGCCAAGGGCACGAAGCAGCGTTCCGCGAACTGCTGTACCACCTCAAGGAAATGCGCGCGCTCACCGGTTCCCGGTCGCGTAATGTCGAGGAGTACCACCTCATCCACCGACCACGCATCCACGAAGTTGAGCGTGTACCGGTAGTCCGGCTGGAACTCCTTCGTTCGGAACAGGACGCCGTCATTGAATGTGAGCACGGTGATGAGTCGTTTTCGCAACATACGTACGTGTAGGCGCCTGTGACAAAAAATTCTTGAGAAGCTGCAACCCATGCTCCTGACTCTTCTCGGGATGGAATTGCGTCGCGATGATGTTCCCTTGCTGGAGCACAGCCGTGAACCGCTGTCCGTACTCGCACTCCCCCACAACGACTGATGGATCATGGCAACGAATGTGAAAACTGTGGACGTAGTAGAACAACGCATCTGTAGGGATGCCTTCAAAAAGCGGAGATGGTTGCGGGCGGATGCAATCGTTCCATCCGACATGCGGCACACGCAAACCGTCCGGCGGCGTGAGACGCACAACATCCGCTGCAATCCATCCAAGCCCCTCATGGTGCCCGAACTCCGTACTCGATCGCGCAAGGAGCTGCGCGCCAAGACAGATGCCGAGGATCGGCTTCCCCTCATCACATACGAGGCGCGTCAACACCTCCACAAGCCCCCGGCTGCGGAGATTCGCCATCCCATCTCCGAACGCGCCAACGCCCGGGAGGATGAGCTTCTCCGCGCGCGCGAGGACGTCGGTACGATCCGAAATCTGCGCCTCGAATCCGAGCTTCGCGATCGCTCCGGCGACCGATCGGAGGTTGCCGAGCCCGTAGTCGATGATGCAAATCATATACGGTGTCGGAGGCCTCCAGCATACCGTAGTGACGGTCGCGAACAACACGCACCATTCCCACCGCATCAAAGCCAGTGTGGTGTTCCGTGGGTCATGTGACACCCGGCGTCGCAAGGTACGTATCAAGAAATGCAGTGTCGGTGGGATCGACGGGATGCACGAACGCAGCGACCAATGCGGCGGGGTCGAACATCACTCGTGCGTGGTCATCAAGCGCTGCACGAATGATGGCGACGCGGCGTGCGAGAAGCGCGAGCGCGTCGGGAAACGGGGTGGCGGGCTCTGAATCGACGAGGAGGGCGACGATCGGCTTCTGTGTGCAGAGGGCGATCGGGAACGCCGTCGTCCGCATGGGGCCGAAGAAAAAAGCGTCGGCGAATCGATGAGACGTGTGAAAATCCTCCGTCACCACATCCGTACGACTCACGGGTTCAATCGCGTGCTCGATCTTTCTGCGCATCCCAAGATAGGTCGCATCAGAAACCTGCCAGAAGAATTCCTCTTGCCAACGCGCCACCCCATACGTACGCACCAATGCGAGATCGATGGGCACTGCTCGGCGTTCTCCGCACATCATACAATCTTCAACGCCTCGTAGAGTTCTGGGAACAGAAATGACTCTCGAATCGCTGCCTGCGACATGGAATGGGTTGGCAACGCGAGCATGGGGTACGCATGATCTCTCTTGCACAAATTCAATCTTCGAGAGCGCGCCGACGACCGACCGGATGTTGCCGAGACCGTAATCGATCATGCCAATCATGCGTCACGCGTCGTCACTCATGCCTTGTGCGCACAGATGGTGAACTCATGAATCTCGCTATGGAAATACTTATGTGCACTATAACCAACATCATCGATCACCAAGAATGGCTTCACGAGCTCGACGAATGTCTGAGTATCCCTCGGACAGTACGACAGATGTGGCGGCTCTTCCCTCGAGGGTCCGCGCGTCTCATAGATA
>CAZPCZ010000102.1:0-2930 GCA_964585225.1 uncultured Gammaproteobacteria bacterium | reverse complement strand
ATTCTCAAGGGTGGAAAAGTGGGACTCTTCGGCGGCTCGTTCATCTGTCCAAACACGAGACACGTTTTCTCGAGGACGCCGGACTCCTTCATCTCGTGGTAGAGGTCGTTCCCCTCACGCGTGCGCTCCCCCACCCCGGCGAACACCGACACGCCACCGTGCTCCTGCGCGATGTTGCGGATGAGCTCCATGATGACGACGGTTTTCCCGACTCCTGCGCCGCCGAAGAGTCCCACTTTTCCACCCTTGAGAATCGGGCAGATGAGGTCGATGACCTTGATGCCGGTCTCGAGCACCTCGAACTGCGTGGATTGTTTGGTAAAGGCTGGAGCTGGTCGGTGAATGGGCCAACGAAGACCCACCACCCCACGCCCCCCCCCTTGTTTGGAGGTAGGGAAATTCTTTTTATTCTCCCCATCCCCTTGGGAGGGGGAGCGAGAGGGGGCGGGGAAAGGCTCACCATCAATCGCCTCCCCCACCACGTTGAACATCCGCCCGAGCGTCTCCTGTCCTACGGGCACCGTGATTGGCGCTCCGGTGTCCTCCACCGACATGCCGCGTTGGAGCCCATCCGTAGACTGCAGCGCAATACATCGCACGAGTCCCCCGCCAAGCTGCTGCTGCACCTCGAGCGTCACCGTCTCGCCCGTACGCTCAACACGCAGCGCGGTACGGATCGCCGGAGGATCTCCGGCGGTTTGAATGTCGACCACGGGACCGATGATACGGGCGATGGTGGCTTGCATAGACATTTGACACCTGACATTTGACACCTGACCAACACGACGACTGGTCAATGGTCAAATGTCAATGGTCAGGTGTTTAACGCGGCGCTTCCTGCGCTGATTTCTGCAATCTCGCGCGTGATGAGCGATTGCCGGGCTTGGTTGAACGTGAGCGTGAGATCGTCGATCATCTCCTCAGCATTGTCCGAGGCGTTGCGCATGGCCAGCATCCGCGCGGAGTGTTCCGACGCGCCGGTTTCGAGATAGCATTGGTAGACCTGGAGCTCAACGACGCGCGGTAGGAGCTGATCGAGTACTGCCTTCGGTGAGGGTTCGAAGAGGAACTCGGCGGAAGTTGACGAGTGTTCGAGTTGACGAGTTCCTGGTGGTTTTCCTCCAACTCCAATTTCCTCAATCCGTTGCAATGGGAGGAGCGTGCGCACGCGTGGCTGCTGGCGCAAGCTCGAAATGAAATCCGTGAACGCAATGCGCACCTCATCCACTTCGCCGGTGACGAACGCATCCATCGCGAGCTTCGCGATCGGTCGGAGCTCGGCAACGGCCGGCGCAACCGCGATGTTCGTGAATGACGCGGCGAGGTTCCAACCCATGCGACGGATGAACTGCTCCGCCTTGCGGCCGACAGTCGCGAGTCGTACGTCGCGAGTCGTAAGACCGGAGTCCTCCACGTCTTTGGCTAATGTTCGGAACAGCGCCGCGTTGAATCCACCGCACAATCCGCGGTCGGAGGCCATGACGATGTACAACGTCCGCGAAAACGAACGTACAATACTTCTCCCGCGGCCGCTGGTTTGATATGGCACATGCGTTTGCTCTATCCGAAGCAAGGGATGGAGATCTCCTGCGGCTGTCCCCTGGAGTGCGTCCACCATCCCCCACGCCAGCTTCGCGTACGCGCGCGTCCTCAACGCCGCTGCAACCGCCCGACGCATCTTCGCTGCGGCGACGAGCTCCATCGCTTTCGTAATCTTCTTGGTGTTGCTCACTGATCGGATACGTCGTCGGATCAGTCGAGGGGAAACGGCCATACTCCTATTCCCGTCATTCCGAGCGTCGAGTGAGCCGAAGCCGCGAGCCGGAGCGTGGCGGGAGGAATCTCACACCATGTGTGGGATCCTTCGCTGCACTCAGGATGACGCTTCGGGCTGAAATCCTCGATTGAACTCCTCAATCGCCGCGCGGAGCTTTACTTCAGTTTCCGCATTCAGGTCCCCGGTCTCCTCAATCGCTTTCACGATCTCCGCATGCACGTCGTGGAGGAACTTCTTGAATTCACACATCCACTCCGGCATGCGTTCAACCGGAATCTTGTCGAGCAGTCCCTGCGTACCGGCGAATACGTACGCAACCTGTTCTGCGAGCGTACGCGGGGCGTACTGGCCCTGCTTCAAGACCTCAACGAGCCGACGACCACGGTCGATCTGCTTGCGTGTCGTTTCGTCGAGCTCGGATGCGAACTGCGCAAATGCCTCGAGCTCTCGGAATTGCGCCAGCTCGAGTCGAAGCTTGCCTGAGACCCTCTTCATTGCCTTCTTCTGCGCGGCGGAGCCGACGCGCGAAACCGAAAGCCCGACGTTCACGGCAGGTCGTACGCCTTTATAGAACAGGTCTGGCTCGAGGTAGATCTGTCCGTCGGTGATGGAGATGACGTTCGTCGGGATGTATGCGGATACGTCTCCCGCTTGTGTTTCAATGATGGGCAGCGCGGTCAGCGATCCGCCGCCACGATCCTTTCCGAGCTTCGCCGCGCGCTCGAGGAGTCGCGAGTGGAGGTAGAAGATGTCGCCCGGGTACGCCTCGCGACCCGGCGGTCGCTTGAGGAGCAGCGCGATCTGCCGGTACGCCCACGCATGCTTCGAGAGGTCGTCGTACACGATGAGCGCGTCCTTCCCCTGTCCCATGAACCATTCGCCGAGGCTGCAGCCGGCGAACGGCGCGAGGTACCAGAGCGCTGCGGGGGATGACGCGCCCGCAACGACGACGATCGTGTGGTCCATTGCGCCCACCTCCTTGAGCCGTGCGACGAGCTTTGCAACCTTTGATTCCTTCTGCCCGATCGCGACGTAGATGCATGTGAGGTCCTTTCCCTTCTGACTGATGATCGCATCAACCGCGATCGCGGTCTTCCCGGTCTGCCGATCTCCAATGATAAGCTCGCGCTGGCCGCGCCCGATCGGAATCATG
>CAZPCZ010000101.1:0-2995 GCA_964585225.1 uncultured Gammaproteobacteria bacterium | reverse complement strand
CCGCTACTCTATCCATTGAGCTACGGGGGCTCATGGCTGGAGATCCTTACCGGATTGTACCATCCAACTCCCGGCGCGTTCGTTCCACCAGTTACAGCATCTACAAAATAGGAGGAGACCCGCTGGTTGGCGGGTCTCGTGTTCGATCGGCTGCTCAGGCCGCCATCGCGGTGAGGCGGTTCCTCGCGGCGGTGAGCGCCTCGGGGAGGGCACCGAAGTTCTTCACCGCGGAGTAGAGGACGTCCGGCCGCTGCTCGTGCAGCCAGGCGAGGCCCGGCCAGCGGCGCCGCGGCTTTCGCACGTCACGGATCTCGATGAGCGCCTGGAGCGTCTGCACCGGGCAGAGGTAGTCGTGCCAGCTCGTCCGGGGGAACGGGATCGCCCCGCTCCTCGTCGGCGCGAGGTCGGCGCGCGGCTCGACCTCGAGCTGTCCGAGCCGCGACTATACTACCGCACTGGGTCAGAAGTCAAGGGGTGGTCTGTCAACCTTGCGACAACTGAGCCAATGGGATTAGGATGGGAGCATCGAGCGCGTGTACCCGCCGTCAGCGGTCGCAGACAGGCGGGCGGGGCTCAGCCCGCCAAAATGCGGTAGCTTTTGGCGGGGAGCGATCGTCATGATACGTGGTACGTCTACGCCCTCTACGATCCGCATCGTGATCGGTTCTACATTGGGATGACTGCGGATTTGCGGCGTAGGTTACACGAGCATGCGGAAGGCACAACTCATACGACTGCACGAATGAGCGGTCTCATCCTCCTCTACTACGAGGCCTGTACCTCGAAGGAGGACGCGGGTGCTCGAGAGCGGCAACTGAAAACTGGATTCGGACGCGGATATTTGAGGCGACGATTACACAATGCGTTGGGCGCGCGTAGCTCAGTGGTAGAGCGATCGCTTCACACGCGATAGGTCGAAGGTTCAATCCCTTCCGCGCGCATGGCTCGGTGGTACCCGCCGAAACCTGCGGGATTCAGGCGGGCCCGCCAAAATGCGGTAGCTTTTGGCGGGGAGCGATCGCTTCACACGCGATAGGTCGAAGGTTCAATCCCTTCCGCGCGCATGGCTCGGTGGTACCCGCCGAAACCTGCGGGATTCAGGCGGGCCCGCCAAAATGCGGTAGCTTTTGGCGGGGAGCGATCGCTTCACACGCGATAGGTCGAAGGTTCAATCCCTTCCGCGCGCATTCGTAATGATCTCAAAGCATGACCCGACGCGTTGCACTTCTTGCCGTTGCGATCCTTCTCTTCGCCTCTGCGTCGGTGACGGAGGCGGCGGCGCCGTTGAGGTTGACGCTGCGTGTTCCGAATCGGACGTACCTCGTCGGGGAGCCGGTGCCGATCACCGTGGAACTCAGGAATACTTCGTGGTGGCGGGCGCAGACCGTACGCTACCCGCTCAGCTACGAGTGGGGGCTCGACGTCCTCGTCGCACCGGAGGGCGACGTGACGCGGGAGTACGTTTCACCGCTGCATGCGTTCGCACTGGAGGCGAAGCGGTCAAATTCCTCGCCGCAGAAACTCCGCTGGCGGAAAACGCTCACCGCGCAGGAGCACATCGCGTTCGATGCGACACAGAATGATTTCGCGTTCCCAAGGCCCGGCCGCTACACCGTGCAGGCTCGCCATCCGTACGAGCGGGGCGTACGGTCGAACACGGTGACGGTCACGATTGCTGCACCGACCAGCCATAATGCCGACGCGCTCGAGTTCATCATCCAGCGTGACCTCAAGGCGCTGCTCTCGCCGCACGCGCGGCGCGTTGGCGCGAGCGAGGAGCAACTCCAAGCGCTCCGCGAGCTCGCGGATGCGAACGTTTGCACCCGCGGGAGCTGCTCGCCAGGATTTGTCCCGCTCGGTGTGACGCGGTACGGTGAATGGGCCCGCATCGCCCTCCGCGCGCTCGGGGAGGAGATCGAGGAATCGATCGTTCCGTCGTTCACGAAGTAATCGGCGCATCGTACCCATGCTCATCCGTAAGTCCATCGCGACGTGGTCAGGGTTCGTTGAGATGCCGCTCGGTTCGTAGTGCCGGGCGGTGGAAGCACGCGCCGCCCCGACGGGCGGCTCTTTTCATGTGAGCGATACAACACTACTTGCTTATTTAGCTAAATAAGCAAGTAGAAAACGTGACAAACAGACAGAACGGAGGCCGTAGAAATTCTTCCCGTTCTCTCCCCTTGGAGCAAGGGGAGGTTAGGAGGGGTTAGAGATCGTCCGAGCTAACCCACCCTAACCCTCCCTTACCCTAAGGGAGGGGAATGATAGTGTCCTCGCCATGACCCAATGTATGGGTTTTCTATACCATCAAACAGAACGGAGGTTTCCCCATGAGTGGATCCAGTAGATCGTGGTTCTCGAGTGGTGGGGGTGGCCGCTATCGTGCGGTCGGTGGCCGGTGTGCGGTTGATCTCGAGCGGCTCCTCGTTCCCAGAACGGTCGAGGAGAAACGTGCGGCGATTGAGGCGGTGGGATGCAGGATCGTCTTGGATGATCCTGTCGTCCACCTCACCGCCACTGCGCGGTCGTGTGTTGGACGCAGCGCGTATCGGCGAGGTGCGCGGGCGAGTGAGGCGCCGAGTGTCGTGGACTGTTCGAGCTTCATGAAGTGGATCTTCGGGCGGGCGGGCATCTGGATTCCGCGGCGGTCGCTCCAGCAACGCGACTGGGTCGGGAACGGCGGCCACGCGGTGAACGATCGGGACGACGTCCGCGCGGGTGATCTCGTGTTCGCCGCTGGCTGGCGTGACTACTACGAAACGGACCCAGCGCATGGCGTCGGTCACGTCGGGATCGTTTCGGATGCACGCACCGTCATTCACGCGGTGAATTCTTCGGTCGGTGTCGTGGAGAGCCCGCTCGAGAAGTTCCTCCACCTCGATCGCTTCCGAGGCGCGCGCCGCATGATCCCGCCCGACTGCGTGGTCCTCACGCTCGAGACGCCGCCGGAGCGTGAGGTGGAGACCGAGGACGATCTCCGCTGGATGATCCTGCA
>CAZPCZ010000100.1:0-3055 GCA_964585225.1 uncultured Gammaproteobacteria bacterium | reverse complement strand
GGCTGGCGGAGGAAGTCGCGCAGCACCTCGGACGTGATGGCCGCGATGTCCGGCGGGAGGCCTCGCCCCGCGAGATAATCGACCGCGGCGATGAGGTCGCTCTGGTAGCCGGTGATCGTCGCCGTGGCGTACCCACGGTCGCGCCGGAGGTGAGCCAGGAAGGCGTCGATCGCCGCCGGAAGATCGGGCGAAGGCATAGGGCGAAACCGCCATCCTCGACGGCGGCCGAGTTTCGCCTAAGCGCTTCTTGAACGCAAGTGGGAAAATGCGGGTCTAGCGATGGACGCTTGGCTGCCCGCTACGGAAAGTTCAGCGCGATGCGCCGCGTCTTCTTCACACGATTCCACGCCGCTCGCTCATGCACGAACCCGTACTTCCGGATGAGCCGTTCCACTTTGGTGGCCACCCACGCGGCGTGCGGATCCTTCCGGGAGTCCAGGTCACAGTATTCTCCGATGCGCGCGTAGATCACCCCCCACGGAACACCCATGCGTTCGTACATGCGGCGGGGCGTACGGTAGTCGGGTTTCGGTTGCCCACTGACTCTCGCGGTCTCCGCGATGCCCAGGAGCGCGTGGGCAAGCAAGAGGCGCCTGCCAGCGCGTCGGAGGTACCGTAGGTGCTTGCGATAGAGCCGCACCGCCGCCGGGTACCGGCCGCGTATCCGCTCGATTTCGGCATGGCCGAGGTCAACGAATGCGGATCCTCCCCGCTCGCCGATGCGGCGGAAGATAGTCGCGGCTTCCGCATACGATCGCTCCGCTTCGACGAGGTCACCGCACATCCGCAGCGCGTCACCAAGGTAGGCGAGTACCCACGCTCGGTCGAAAGCACCAAGGATATGGCCGAACCGCCGGGCCACCTGCTCCAACAACCGATGCGCCGCAGCGAAGTTCCCCTCCAGGCATCGGGCAGTCGCCCGCCCGGCCCGCGACCATGCAACCTTGTCGAGCTCCCCATACTTCTGGAAGAACTTCTCGCGGCGACGGAACAGCAAGCGTGCCCGTCTGTACTCGCCGAGCAGGAGGTACGATTGACCCAGGTCGTGCAGGAGTGACGTCGCCAAGTCCGTCCGTCCGGCATTCGTAAATAGCCGCTGAGCAGTCTGGAGCCTGCGGACAGCGGCCTTCGGATCACCGAGTGCCCGGGATGCTTTTGCCTGACCGAACAGCGCGCGGCCTCGGTCGATGTCGTTCTGGGCCGCGTGCTCCATGCGGCCGTAGGCGCTCATCGCGCTTCGGTAGCGCCCTTGGGCGCCATGGAGGAACGCGATGTCGTCCAGGGACCGGCACTTCTTCCTCTGGTCCCCTGATAGTGCTGCAACGGCGTAGGCACGACGGTAGGCGCGAAGCGCCTCGGACAGCCTTCCGGCTTCCTCAAGCAAGCGCCCCTGCGCGCGGAAGCGATCGTAGCGAGCGAGTTGAGCGCCCCATTGCATAATCGTGGCAGCGTGCGTTGTCGGGGACGGCGCCTGCGTTGCCAGCACACCGCCAGACTGCCGGAGGAGGTCAGCGGTGAATCGGACCGTGTCGGCATCAACGCGTACACTGTTAGGAAAGCAGTCCAGGAGGAGAACGTCCAGCGCATCCGGGTGAGCCCTACCCTTCAGTTGGCGCGTCGTGGTGATAACGGGAGGGCCAGTGGTGGCGTGGGCGACCCAATACACCGCCTGCGAGGTCCGGGCTTGGCGAAGGCAAGGGAGGATGTCGAACTCGTCCAGACCGCTGTATCCAAGGACGAGGGTTGGTTTCTGTCGTACGAGATCCGTGAGGAGGAGTGCCTTCGGCACTGACAGTCCCCGACCGACTTGATCAAGCGTGGCGACGATCGTGTCTTTGCGGTTCGTCCCAGCGGCGTCGCGCAGCGTGCCGTGGATCTTGAACAGGAGGTGCCGAACAGCGTGAGCGTGCAGTGCCGTGGCGTCGTCGGCGCAAATCGTAAATGGACTCCCGAGATGCCGACAGGCTTCCTCGATCAGCCCGTCGAAGTTTGTCGTGCATACCGTGTTGCCCAGCGAGAGGCAGCGGGCGAGGAGGTAGTGGATCACGTTCGGCGGACGCCCGTCCAGGCAGTCGAGCGCGTCGAGCGCACCCATACCGAAGGTGCGGTAAAGGACACCAAGGACCACCTCGGGGCGAAGAACGGCGAGGTGGCGGAGCAGATGCGAGGCCGCGGAGCGGTTCGGGTGACAGAACACCGCAGCCGTGATCAGGTCTCGGAGCTCGGTCGCGAGCGGGAGCAGTGATGGAGAGTTGGTGGAAACGCCCGCGCCGACGAGAATCGTGAGATCGCCGCTTTGGATCGCCTTGGTCAGGGAGGAGAGAAGGGCACGATACTGCACTGGCTAGTCTGGGTATCCCGGCGCATTCATATCGTCTAGACGGTCGGACTGGCAAGCGAGAAGTCCTCGTCGTGCGGAGATGCGCGATCTGTTCCTGCGCAAAGCAAAGGCGGGCCTCGTTGGGGCCCGCCGTCTCACATTTGATGGTGATGGCACCATCAGTGTCCGATCGTAACCGCCTCGCACCGCCCCGCGTACTCGCAGTCGTCGCACTGCCACCCGGGGTTCGGCGGGAACGCCTCGACGCGGATCGCCTTCGCGACCGCCGCCGCGACGCGCACGAACCGCACGTCGTCCTCGGGCGTGCGCGGCGCCTCGTACGTGTCGATCCGCGGCTTCTTCTGCTTGAGCAGCGCGGTCACGCGCACGAGCGGGTCGCGGCCGTAGAGGCGCCGGTAGGCGTAGGCGTAGGCCGAGAACTGGAGGTTCCGTGCGAGCGTGCCGGCGTCGTACGCGCGGGCGGCGGTCTTCAGCTCGACGATCACGTCGCCATCGAGCACGAGGTCGAACACGCCGTGCACGTCCGGGCCGAGCACCTCGCCGGTCTCGGGATCCACCAGCGGCACCGCGAACGGCCACTCGACCGCGCGAACGCGCAGGTCCGGGTTCGCCGTGACGTACGCCTTGATGAGCGCGACGCCGAGCGCCTGGAGGCTGGCAGCATCCTCGCCCTCCTTGAACCGCAGGTCGTCCACCTGCTGGGCGGCCCAGTCG
>CAZPCZ010000099.1:0-3107 GCA_964585225.1 uncultured Gammaproteobacteria bacterium | reverse complement strand
GGAGGAGACTGATGCGGATCGCACGTTCCCTGGCACTCGCGCTCGCGTTCGCCATCCTCGGCATCGCGGTACCCGCCTCGGCGGAGACGACCTACGGCCTCACCGGTGGCATCATCGAGGTGAGGAACGCGCCGAGTCCGAGCCACGCGGCGACGTACGTGAACGGCGGCGGCTTCGCGGTCGTGCCCGTCGGGCCGGTGTCGCTCATCCCCGGGCTCGCGATCGAGTACTCGACGGACATCGGGTCGTGGGGCGTGGTCGCCTCCGGCGTCTGCGACATCTCGCTCGGCAAGCTGCCGTTCGGCCTCGACGTCGTCGCGCTCCTGCTTCACGACCAGCTCGGCAGCGACTTCGCGAACGCGGCGCTCTACCTCGGCGTCGGCGGCGGCGGGACGTGGTTCGTCGACGAGAAGCTGACGCTCTCGCTCGCCTGGAACTACTACCGCGGCCTGAACGACGCGGCGGTGCCGAACTCCCAGGGCCCGACGCTCTTCGTCGGCCGAACCTTCTAGCTCGGGCGCGCGTCGCGCAAATACGAGAGACCTCAGCCACCACTGGGGTCTCTGCTCACTCGGCCCGTCCAGCTTGACAGTTCCCGCCTCACGTGCGAACATCGCCTCGAACCCCCAACAGGAGGAAGTACCTTGCCGACTCTCAACAAAAAACAACTCGTGCGGATGGAGGCAAAGGAACCGTACGCATGCGGCCAGTGTGGCGAGACTGTCTCGCAGAACTACTGCCGGGTGTGCGACGTGTTCTTCACGGAGGGGCACAAGCCCACCTGCCCGAGCATGACGACTGGCGGCGTGTACTCGAACGACCACCGTGGACACCGGACGTACTGAACCACACCTGGACCGTCGCACCTTGACGGTGCAACCTGCGGCACGTACCATACCAATCGAGGGCTCTGCCCTCGATTTCGCTATCCGTGCATCTGCATATCCCCGCCAGAGGCGGGCAGGCGCATCATCTGCTGGATGGATCCGCGTCATCCGTGTTCTCTATGTTAGTCATTCGCCTCACCCGCGTCGGCAAGAAGAAACAACCGAGCTACCGCATCGTCGTCCAAGAGAAGTCGAAGGATCCTTGGGGCGGTGCCATCGAGCAGCTCGGCCACTACGACCCGCTCACCGACCCTGCGACGCTCAATGTGAAGGAGGAGCGCGTGCGGTATTGGATTGAGAAGGGTGCGCAGCCGTCCGACACTATGTGGAACCTCCTCGTTGATCGGAAGATCATTGCGGGCGAGAAGCGCCGCGTCGTGCAGTTGTCAAAGCGACGGAAGGAGAAGGCGGCAGCGAAGGAGGCGCCAGCAGCCGCTTCCTGAGACCGTTTGACGTGGCACGGAATCCGTGCTACGCTGGCATCATCGGAATACGCACGGCTGCTACCCAGGTCGACAGATCCGATCGCGATTCCAGATACTCAGTCATGATCGTTCCCATCTATGGCACAGACCTACACCGATCAGGAGTTCGTCGACTACGTCGTTCGCGCGCTCGTGAACAAGCCGGACAAGGTTTCCTCGAACCGGACGGTTGATGAGATGGGCGTGCTCATCACGCTCAAGGTGGACCCCGAGGACATGGGGTACATCATCGGCCGGCAGGGACAGACCGCGCGGTCGCTCCGTACGCTCCTCAAGGTCGTCGGCGCGAAGAACAACGCGCGGGTGAACCTGAAGATCGAGGAGCCGGAAGGCTCGACACGGGTTCCGCGCGCAAGTAGACCCGCCGACACCGGCGGCGCGAGCGCATCGGACTTGGACCTCGAGATCTAATGTAAACGAATACGAAACCGCTCCGACGAACATCGGAGCGGTTTCGTGTCATTGTTCCATTGTTGCATTGCTCCATTGTTATCCAGAAGGACGATTCGGTTGCGAGAACAATGAAACAATGGAACCATGAAGCAATGGCATCAGTATGCGCATTGATATCGTCACCATCTTTCCGGAGGCGATCACGCCGTACCTCAATGCCTCAATCCTCAAACGCGCGCAGGAGAAGCGTCGCGTCTCCTTCCGCGTGCACGACCTCCGCGATTGGGCGATGGGGAAACACCGGAAGGTGGACGACAAACCGTACGGTGGAGGGGCGGGAATGGTGATGATGGTGAAACCGATCTTCAAGGCGCTACGCGCCTTGAAAGGGATAAAGGAGTACAGGAGTAAAAGGAGTGCGGACGGTGATCGTCCTACACCTCTACACCTCTACACCTCTACACCTGGCACGCGCATCATCCTCACCTCCGCGAAGGGGAAGCCCTTCGCCCAGCGTGATGCGGAACGGTATGCGAAACGGTACGACCGGCTCGTCATCCTCGCGGGGCACTACGAGGGCGTGGATGAGCGTGTCGCGAAGTACCTCGCGGATGAGGAAGTTTCGATCGGTCCCTACGTCCTCACCGGCGGCGAGCTCCCCGCCCTCGTCATCGCCGACGCCGTAACCCGCCTCATCCCCGGCGTCCTCGGAAACGCGGAATCGCCGCGCGACGAATCATTCGCCCGTCGCGTTGGTCAAATGTCAAATGTCAGGGGTCAGGTGTCGCATGAATATCCGCAATTCACGAGACCCGCCGATTTCTCCCCGCGCCGTGGCGTCCACTGGCGCGTGCCGAAAGTCCTCCTCTCCGGGAACCATAAAAACATTGCGAAATGGCGCGAACGTCACCGCGCTTGACACCATTTTTACGACGCGATACGCTATCCTCAGACTTTCAACAGCCCAACCTACCGCTTCACAACGCCATTCCCCAACCGATCGAGGAGGAGGGAAAACCGGGGCCATCCCGAATGTTCGGGGGTCGCGGTTTTCTGTTCGCCCCGTAACGAAAGCTCCGGACGGAACATTGACAACTGAAGAGTGGTTCGTGAGTCCGTGAAAGTTAGTACATTGCATTGAGTCTATCGACTCTCCTGTCGAGAGTTTTCCGCCAAAGGCGGACCTCCTCCAGAGGCGGACAAGCGCCTCTGGCGGGGATCCTGCCGAAGGTTTGCGTGCAACGCGAATCTCAATAGCGGAGGACGTCTCGGCTCCTGTCGAGAGTTTGATCCTGGCTCAGGGTGAACGCTGGCGGCGTGTCTAAGGCATGCAAGTCGAGCG
>CAZPCZ010000098.1:0-3133 GCA_964585225.1 uncultured Gammaproteobacteria bacterium | reverse complement strand
ATCGAGGAATAACGGCGCCTCGACGGGGATGTATAAGCAGCGCGGGAACTGGGACGCCCCGCGACCGCAAGTCGTTTGTCCCTTGTCCCCGACCAGCGGAAACGTATGGTCGGGGGCCCACCCAGCGCGCTTGCGCGCGAATCTCTCCGCCAAAGGCGGACGGATTCGTACCGGAAGCACGCGGGGTGGGAACGCACCTTCACCCATCAACCGAGGAGATAAAACGATGGAAACGCTGAAGAACATCGGGATCGGGATCGCCTTCGTGACGCTGCTCGGCGGCATGATCGTCGGCTCGGCGATGGACATCGGCCGGATCGACCCGTTCACCGGCGACACGGAGCAGGACCTCGAGTACTGCGCCAACACGCCGCCGAGCATGATGAACGGAGAGGAACTCCAGCGGTGCGCGTGGCTCCGCGAGGAGGACGAGCGCCCGCTCTGGGACGACTTCGCCACGGACGCCGTCGAGTTCCAGGCGGACTACGGCGACCCGTAGTTCCCACCCACCACCACCCCGTCACCTGACGGGGGGTCCCACCCGAGCGGTTGATCCGAACGGATCGAATGCTCAGGCGGGGGATTAGCTCAGCTGGTAGAGCGGTCCGATGGTCATCGGACAGGTTGGGTTCTGCGCCCAAGGCGCATCCCCTCCAGAGGCGGGCAGGCGCCTCTGGCGGAGCATCCCGCATCCTCCACCGGAACGCACCTTCAACCCGAAAAACAGTCCGACGAACGTCGGACCAAAGGAGACTCAATGTCCACGACGCAAACGTTCGGGCACGACCGCATCGGTTTCATCCCCAGCGAGTGCTGGGGAGGCGGCGCGGACGGCGACGGCGGCGACATGACCGGTGCCGCGCCGCTCAGGCGGCAGAGCTTCATCGCCGACCGCGCGGGGCGCGGGGGCGAGAACCTCCGGGAACAGGCGGTCACGTTCGTGACCCCGGAGGACCTCTGCATCGCCGCGGAGGAGCTCGAGGCCCGCTCGCGCACGCGGCGGAACGGCGCCCCGCGGCAGCCCGTGGTGCACGTCAACGGCGTTCGCCTCGAGGACTGGCTCGCCGGGAAGACCGGCCCGGTCGTCGCGCCGTCGTTGTTCCTCTACGGCGCGCGGGCCGCGTCCTCGCAGGGCGGCCGGCACCGGCGGCGCCGCGGAGGCCGCGGGCGCGGGCGGCGGTAGCCCCGACGCTCGCCCCAGACGAGGTCGGAGGCCGACCGAAGCGTCGGCCTACGAGAGACAGGGGCGGGGCGCGCCAGGAATACCCGCGCGCCCCGCCCTCGATGGCCCCGTTGGATAGTGCAACGTGCTTATCCAATGGGGCTTCCACCTGATTCACTATCCGCGCGTGCGCGATGGTGCATCGGGCGGAAGCAGTCTCGAACATTCAAACAATCAACGCAGTTCAAGCTCGCGCCCGATGAGGCGCGCAGGAGGGACATCGCATGAGCTGGTACCCCTTGAGCAGGTCGCAGTTAGAGTTCATCGCCGACGAGTTCTGGCCCGGCGGGGGCGAGAACGGCGACGGCCGCGACCTCTACGGGGTCGCGAAGTACGAGGGGAAGTGGGTGGAGGAGACGACGGACGCGGACCTCATCGCGGAGGCCCTGCACCCGTCGGACGCGGACTACTACACCCGCCACCGCGTGTGGGAGATGGACGACGAGGCGTACGAGCGGTTCTGTGAGGAGGACGAGTCGGACGAGGACGGCCACCACATCTCCGTGAACGGCGGGTCGTTCGACGACTGGCTGTTGGAGCAGGAGGAGCAGGGCGTCCGCGTCGGTCTCGAGCTCCAGGCCGAGTACCGGGAGCTGCAGCGCCAGCGCTGGAATGAGGCGCACGTCGCCGAAGCCGCCGTCTCGGAGTTCGACGGCGTCGCCTCGTCCATGACGTCGGAGGCCGCCCGCGACCTCGAGCGCTTCGAGCGGGACGGGGTCCGGCAGATCAGCTCGCGGCAGGCGGCGCGCGCGGAGTACGGCTCCTACTTCTGCCGGTGCCGCGACGACCGCCGCCGCGTGGGACGCTGGCGCCCCACCGTCTGGGACCCCGAGCGCGGGCTGTCCGTCCAGGACCCGAGGTACCAGGGCCGCGGCCGAGGCGACTCCTGGAAGCGCCACCGCGCGGCGCAGTACCGGCCGGTGCTCGTGAGCCCGCGCGTCACGGACCGCATCGCGGCATAGCACACGACAGGGGGAGGGGCGTTGCTACACCAACCGCAGCGCCCCTCCCCGAATGGCCCCCCGATGGACATCGGGGGGTCCCACCCGAGCGGTTGATCCCGACAAGAGGGATCGAATGCTCAGGCGGGATCGTACCTTCAACCAACCACGACGGAAAGGAGGCACGCGATGTACGAAACCGCTGTACTCGGGACGATCATCATGATGATCGTCTCGGCGGCGGACTACATCCGCCGCGCCTGGGCCCGCACGATCCACCCCGTCCCTGCGACATGGATCCTTGCGGTCGTCATGTTCGCGCTCTCGTTCTGGATGTACTGGGTAAGCCCGCGACGGTCGTGGACGGCGAACATCGCTGTGACCGCTGGACTCGCGAACACGACCGCGATCCTCATCGGCGTCATCGCAGCGAACGTCCGGTACGGCACGCTCCGCGTCGCGTTCGGTCCCGTCCAGCGGTGGTGCCTCGCGTTCGGCGCTGCGGTCGTCGCGTTCTGGTGGATCACCGACGCGCCGCTCGTCGCGTACGCGCTCGTGCAGGTCATCGGCATCGCCGCATACGTCGCAACGGTGCCGAAGCTCTGGAACGCACGAGGGAGCACGGAGCCCCTCTTCGTCTGGGTCTCCATCCTCCTCGCGACCCTCTGCGCGATCTACCCCGCCTGGACGAAGCACGATCCGTTTTCCTGGATCTACCTCGTCCGTGCGGTGCCCTCGACCACGCTCATGGTCTTCCTCATCGCGAGGGCCAATCGCCGGATGCGGCACGACGCATCGCCTGCGGCCAGCCTCCGCGCCTAGCCGCCGACCTGCAACGAAGTTCTGCCCCGACCGACGCGCTCTCAAGCGCTCGGTCGGGGTCCCACCCAGCGCGCTTGCGCGCGAATCTCTCCACCAAAGGCGGACGGATTCGTTCCGAAGGCACGCGGGGCGGGAACGCAACGATCGC
>CAZPCZ010000097.1:0-3153 GCA_964585225.1 uncultured Gammaproteobacteria bacterium | reverse complement strand
CGGAGTGGCCCCCTCTTCGCCGCCAAAGTGGCCCCCATCGTGGCCGCCCCTGACACTTTTTCGAAGAGGGAGGGGTAAAGTGGACGGCGTTCGTACGTGGCGCGTGGTCTGGCCACGGCGGAAAGAAGTGCGCCCTTGTCACGCAAGCCCCGAGCGCCCCCGAAAGCTCGGCAGATCCGGTCGTGGATCAGAAGAACGGTCGCAGGGGTCAGGTAGGCCGTGCCCACTATGTCAGCCGTTCGAGGATTCTGCGATGCCGGTGCAGGAATTGATCGACTTCCTTGGCGAACTTGGCCGAGACCTTGACCTCGCGGTCCTTGCCTGTCGGGAGGATCACGACGCGCGTCTCGGTGATCTCGATTCGGACGCGGTCTCCCGGCTTGATGCCCTTGGACCGGAGCCAGTCTTTGGGAAGGAGGACTCCGGAGCTGTTGCCGATCTTCTGAAGCTTCTGCACTTTGATCGTCATAGTAAGAACAATGTTATGACAGTCCCCGAACTGAAGCAAGGAAAATGGGTATGAGTCTCCGTTCCGAGCTTCACGACCGTCTTTGGCGCGCCTTCGAGCGATGGCACGAGATGCGGGAGCAAGGTGCGACGAAGCACGACCTCAAGATCCGGGGATTGCGCGAATACCGCGATGCGAATCACTACACGCGGAACGTAATCTTCACGGCCAATACGCTTCACACATACGAGAGGATTCTCGGGAGATTCATGGATTCATGTCCCCACGCTCATCGCCTCGAGGACATTGGGAAACGCGACCTCAAGGCCTTCATGGACCGAGCGATCGCGGAGGGCATGTCGGCGAAGACGTTGAAGACGAGGGCGAGCGCGCTCGCGAAGTTCGGCGCGCTGACGGGGCAGACTCGCTCTTTTGCAGCGCTCGCTGAGAAGTACGGCGAGAAGATACGGCAGCTTGTCCGCACGGGTGAGATTGCCGGTCCCTCGCGGAGCACGCCGTCCGTCGAAGTTTTGCTTCGGACAATCGAGGTTCTCAAGGAATGGGATGCTCGACACTTTGACCGCACGGGTGATCCCCGTTCCTACCATCTCGCCGCGCGGCTCCAATGGGAAACGAGCGCGAGAGGCGTTTCCGCTACGGAGCGAATCACCCCGGTTTCGCTTCTCGATGGAAATCGCATCGAGCTGATCGGGAAGGGCGGACGGCGGGACGTATTCGAGATCTCGCCGGAACTCCACGCGCTTCTCCGGGCGTGGTTCGCGCACAATCCGGGCAAACTCGCCGATCTTCGAGGGTACCAATGTGCCTACGCCCGGGCGATCAAGGCGGCGGGTGGATACGTCACGGGTACTCACGGCGCGCGACGCGCCTCAATTCGGGACTATTACGGACGCCTCTACGCTCAGAGGCGAGCCGAAGGTCTTGCGCCGGCCAAAGCCGCGGCCCGTGCCGTCGGCGACGCGATTGAGCGGCTGGGACATAGCAGGACGCGGCGCGACCATCGCCGGTGGTATCTGGGAGAGTGAACCGCGGACTCTGTGGCGCGGGAGTTATTCAAGGAAGAGCGCTGGATTCACCTTGAATCGATCGCCGAGTTTGCGCAGATGTTGAACGGTCAACGACCGCTCGCCTAGGAGGATCTTGGAGCCCATGCTTGGATGAATCCCGAGAAGCCGTGCCAGGTCCGACGCGTTCATGCTGTTTTCCTCGAGCAGATGCTTGAGTGCGTCGAGGCCGGAAAGGCCCGTGACATCAATGGCGTGGTGCCTAGCTTCGTATGCTTCCACGAGCTGTACGAGCGTTTCTAGATACTGGGTCTGCCCCTTCGTGAGCTTGCTCATCGCCATGAGGGTATCGATCAATTCTACGGTGTTCTCGTGACGGACATCGTCCTCGATGGCCTGCGGGACCAGGATGCCAACGAGCTCCTGAAAGGTTGAAGGAAGCCCTTTCTTGTTTCTGCGTCGGGTTACGGGCATAGCGCTACTCCTTCCACTTTTCCAGGTCGTACTCGGCGTGGGTCAGCACACATCGGATGTTCACCAGCCTCCAGTCGTACCGGATGCGCGTAACGAGCCGATACTTGTTGCCGCCGATGTTGAACACGGTAAGAGTCTCTCCTCGATGATTCGACACGCCATCGGCATTCCGGAAGGTACATCGCGCATCTCGAAGGCTCCGCCATTCAGCCTGGGTCGCGGCCTTAAACCATGTCTTGAGCGGTTTCTCGGCATCCGGGTGCGTCTCCCAGAACATCCTCAGGAGTCGGATGCTGATGACCCGCATTTAGACAAATTGTCTAATCCTAGGCTCGTGATGTCAAGTCTCAAGAGTGGGAGAGAATTTGTTGTTTCGCTAGGAACGCCGCTCCAACCTTGTGGGGACAGCCACGGCGGATCGGATGCACGTCGAGGCCCTCGAGAGGCGGATGGAATGGCTCCGCACGGAGCGGCAGCGCCTTGAGGACGCCTACCGCCGCCAGCGCGAATTGAACGACGCCCTTCTCGCCATCCGCTCGATCGGCCAGGCCGAGATGATGAAGCGCGTCCGCTCGCAACTTGAAGGCGTGAAACTCCGCTCCGCCGAGAAGATACTCATGTCGGATACCCGCCCGTTCGGAAC
This sequence comes from uncultured Gammaproteobacteria bacterium, assembly GCA_964585225.1. Lineage (GTDB taxonomy): Bacteria > Patescibacteriota > Patescibacteriia > JACPHY01 > JACPHY01 > CAZPCZ01. Next base: position 563 of record CAZPCZ010000097.1, on the reverse strand, counting down.
CCGAGTCAGTACGAGTGACAAGGTGAAGCCCGGGTCGATCAGCAATTCTCCGGCAGGATCGGAATGCGCCATCGGCTGTACGGGAGGTGACTGGTCTTGGGGGCGCCCTTGAGCCGCTTGACCATCTCTCTTGGCGCGCTGATTGCGACCGGATGCGTCGCGCCGAGATCACCTGACGCACATCCAATCAACGATTCCGAAATCGTCCGCTGGCGAATGGCCAATCGCCCCTTCGGCGATCTCCAAGACCTGCAGATGGGGGACGACTCACGCATTCCACCGTCGTTCTCGACGCTCGTATTCGAGCCTATTTATTCGGAGGACGACACGGAGTGCGATCCGAGCGAATTCCTCCGCATCGAGGTGATCGGAGGAGAGAAGGCGCACGCCGGTGAGCTCGTGACCGTCCGTATTTCGATCCCGACTCATCTTCGACACCAGGATTTGCGACTCGCTTGAGTGCCAAGGAGATAGGGAGGGCGGGGGATTCTTTACCACTACGTTTTCGGGCACGGTTCAATTGAGGGTACCAATGCGGTTGTTCGAGGAGCGGCGATGAGATT
>CAZPCZ010000096.1:0-3272 GCA_964585225.1 uncultured Gammaproteobacteria bacterium | reverse complement strand
GAAGATGTCCGCCTGATCGGTAGAGTTTGAAGTGGGGCTCCCGCCCGGAGATATTCCGGGCTGAGAGCAACGAAAGGAGCCCCAAGAAGATGAGTACGAGAGTTCGGCGGGTGTTTCAACCCGCTTTCCCGGTTGTCGTCGAGGATGTCCATGCCGAGATCCGCAGCCGCGTCCGTGACGAGATGCGACTTGGCGCGATGAGGTTCGTTCACGATCTTTTCCGCGAGGAGGTGGAGGCCCTGTGCGGCCCGGCCTTCGCACGGAAGGGCGCCCAGTACTGTCACCGCGGGGGTTCGGATCCGGGCAGCGTCGTGCTGGGCGGCCAGCGGGCGGCGGTGAGGAAGGCGCGGGTCAAGCGGGGCGGCCAGGACGTGGAACTCCAGTCCTACGCCGCGCTCCAGGGCTTTGATCTCCTGCAAGACAAGGTCTTGAAACAGATGATGGCCGGCGTCTCGACCCGGAACTACGACGGGCTCCTGGATGAGCTGTCGGGCGGGCTCGGGCTCAAGAAGAGCTCCGTCAGCAAGGTGTTCGTCCGGGGGTCTCGCCAGGCCCTGGAGGCCATCAACGGCCGCGACCTCGCGGGCCATGAGTGGGCGGCGCTGATGATCGACGGCATCGAGTTCGCGGGCACGATGGTAATCGCGGCCCTGGGGATCGACACCGACGGAAAGAAGCTGGTTTTGGGCCTCAGATGCGGGGATTCCGAGAACTCGGAGACCTGCAAGGACCTGCTGCAGGCCCTCATCGAGCGAGGACTCAGGCGCGACGCCCCGTTCCTGCTCGTCCTGGACGGGTCCAAGGCGCTGCGCAAGGCGGTCCGGCAGGTGTTCGGGGACTCGTTCCCGGTGCAGCGCTGCGTGCGGCACAAGGAAAGAAATGCGCTGTCCTACCTGCCGCGTTCCCACCACGCGGAGTTCCGCCGCCGTTGGCGGCTGGTGCACGGCATGGCCCGCATCGGGGATGCCCGCCAGGAGCTAGCGAAACTGGTGCACTGGCTGTCGCAGATCAACCAGGACGCGGCGGCGAGCGTGCGGGAGGCCGAGGGGGAGACCCTGACCGTCATCGCGCTCGGAGCGACGGCGGCGCTGCGCAAGACCCTGCTTTCGACCAATCCCCTGGAGAGCGCCTTCGGCCGAGTCAGGTCACGGACCCAGCGGATACGCCGCTGGCGGCGCAACACCGATCAGGTCGAGCGCTGGGCGGGGGCCTCTCTCCGCGCCGCTGAGAAGGGCTTCCGCACGATCCGCGGAGCGGGTGACCTCGAGGACTTTGTCGCAGCCGTCAGGAGAAAACACTTGCCGCATGAAAGTCAGGCGGCGTAGTCAAACCTGGAGCCCCGCGACGAACCCCACCGAGGCGGCGGACATTTTCGTTACCTAGGGGAGACGATCGGGTCTACGCCGCCTTCTTTAGCCGGTCCAAGCCGTCCAAAATAAAAACGCGGATAAGAACTTGATAGGGGATCCCCTGCTTGGCCGCTACCTTCTTTAATTCCCTAACGGTTGCGTCGTCGAGCGCGACGCTAGTCGGTTTCTTGCGGGCGCCTCGGTAGCGCTTCATGGCTTCAAGAATCCTAGCCGCTTCGAGCTCGAACGGGCCTTCATATTCTTTCAGCGACCTGGCGTAAGATTTCTTCATATCGTTTCCGCTCCTTCCAATGCGCCGGTCTGGCGCTGATTACCCTGACTCGTCCCTCGCGTAGCGTGAATGCTATCTGAAGCATCCGACCCGTTGGACTCGGCCCGACGATGCCGAGGCGCTCCTCGGGCATGGCTGGCGCCAACTGTCTTCCTAAGGGGAGGGAGAGTTTCAGCCGGAACACCGCCTCGACTTCATCGGTGGGGACTCCATGCTTCGCTGCGCTCTTGTAGCGGTTGCCAGTGTCCCAATCGAACTCGAAGCTGGGCGCCTCCAGCAGCCAGACCAAGAGCCATTCCACGAACTCCCATCGGGCCACAACTACACTGTTATCACACTATATAAATAGTGTAAATCTGGCTGCCCGGGTGAGCACAGTCTGCCCAAGGGGATTCGCCAGGACCGAGCAGGCGGAAAGACGAGCGAATGGGGCGCTAAAGGCTGGGGAAATACTTGAGTGATTGAAGTGGAGGTGACGATCGCCCTGAAGTCGTTTCGCGAACTTACGCCCGCTTTTGGCCTATAATAGGCCAAGCAGCTGCGTCATGCAATGTTTGTTCGGAACGAACTCGCTCAGCGCGCTCGGGAAATGAGCGGGGCGCCTATTTTTCGTAAACATCCTTACGATGACCGATCTTGATGACATGGACGGTGACAGTGGACTCTTCGATGGAATAGATAATCCGATAGTCGCCTACGCGCAGCTTCATCAGTCCCTTCAGGCTACGCCGGAGGGGCAAGCCAAATCTCAGCGGGTCCACCGTGAGTTTGTCTTCGATCGCCCGGCGGATGATGTACTGGATGTCTTTTGAGATCCCTTTCAGATCTTTCTGTACCGACTTCTTGTAGACGACCGTCCACATCTACTTCTTCCAAATCTTCGAGTGGGAAACGGTGGGCTCTTTCGACCTTTCCTCCGCGATCCGAGCGAAATAGAGATCCTCCTGAAGCTCGAGCGCCTCCTTCGCCAGTTCCAACACCACTGCCGAAAGCGAGGGTGCCCCTTTCAAATCTTTAAGTCTTTCCAGCTCGCCATAGAGATCATCATCAACGGAAAGATTGATTCGTTTCTTTGCGGTCGGCATGCATCCACCTCCAGGTGGCGCACCTCAGGCGCTTGAGGTGTTACACCAGTGTAACACAGTCTTGTGGTTGCCGCAAGTGTCCTGAGCCGAGAACCGGAAATCGCCCGGGCACCGGCGCCGTCGTTTCGAAACGCCTTCCGGTGATACGCTTTTTGAAAGGCATGGGCGCCAATCGCTTGGGAGAGATCAGGACGCTGATTCGATCGGGCCGGACGTCGCATGTCGGCAGGCTCATCGAGCAGGCATCTCGGAGTAGGCTCTCGCGCTCGGAGCGCGTCGAGCTCGCATACTTGGCCAATGAGGCCTTTCAGCCGGCCCGTGCGGCCACCCTGATGAACAGGGCCATCTCGGGCGTCAAGGGTGTGAAGCCTACACCTTCGAATGAAGAACTGGGACTTCGCAGCTCCCCGCCACCCGGTGCCTCCACTCGTTTTCATTTTTCTCGTCGGCCTTCTTCCGCTTCGCCGGGCCCTTTCCAGGGTTCTCCCGGGAGTCGCGCCAGGAAAGTAGTCTTGATCCGTTCTCCGGCGGCCGTCGAGTCGAAGG
>CAZPCZ010000095.1:0-3531 GCA_964585225.1 uncultured Gammaproteobacteria bacterium | reverse complement strand
GAATTCAAAAACGCCGCCCGAACGCCCACCGCACGGAGCTGGTCCACCTGATCCCGCATGAGTGCAATGAGCGGCGAGAACACGAGCGCCACACCCTCCCGCACAAGCGCCGGCACCTGGTACACGAGCGACTTCCCTCCACCCGTCGGCAGTACCACCAACACCGACCGCCCTGCACACACCGCCTCCACCGCCTCCCGCTGGTGAGGGCGGAACTCGGAGTACCCGAACACTTCCCGAAGGACATCTCGTGGATTGCGTACCGTCGTTTTCTTCATGCTCGTCGGCGTCCGTAGCATATCCAACGACAATAACAATTACTGTCCCCCGGCTTCCCACAACCGCCACCGGCAGTCCTCGGGGTCGAAGGCGAGGGTGAAGTGGTTTCCGTCCTCGGGGGCGGAGGGTGGGCCGTCGGTGACGGAGAAGACGCGCCAGAGTTTCCGACCCTCGCGGACGGTGTGCGTGAGGTGGACGTGGAGAGGTTCGTACCGACGGCCGCCCATGCGCAGCGCGAGCGGGCGCACGCCCGCTGCAGTGAATGCGGCGAGGACGTCGATGGCCTCATCGCGCACCACCTTTGTGTCATCCTGAGCAACGCGAAGGATCCCGTTCATAGACACAAGGAGAGATCGCTCCATTGAGGATTCGCTCGTTCGATCAACGCGATCTTTTTCCTCCGTAGGAGTCCCTTGATTTGCTTTTCACGCTGTATGGCGGCAGGAACGTAGTCGGTGGCCTCGTAGTACACCAATTTCTCTACGTTGTAACGATCCGTGAAACCGGGTACCGCATGCGTCTTGTGTTCTTGCGTCCGTCGGGCGAGGTCATTCGTGACTCCAGTATAGAGCACGGTATGCCGTTTATTTGTTGCGATGTAGACGTAGTATCGGTGCTCCCGCATACAGAATCAGCGGGATTCTTCGCTGCGCTCAGAATGACACAGAATTTGCATACCGACGTATGACTGCCTTCACCACCCCCTGCACGATACAATCGCGGACATAGATCGGTTTCATGGTGGCGTTCGCGGGCTGGAGGCGGATGCGGTGAGCTTCGCGGTAGAACTTCTTGAGCGTGGCGAAGGCGTTGTCGAGCAGGGCGACGACGACGTCGCCGTTGCGTGGGCTGGGATTCCGCTCGATGACGACGTAGTCGCCATCAAGGATCCCTTCCTCGATCATGGACTCTCCTTTCACGCGGAGGACGTACGAGTTCATGCCGTCTACCACAAAGTTTGCTGGCACCGCGATCGTCTCGCGCTCTTGGATAGCCTCGATGGGAGCTCCAGCGGTGATGAACCCTGCGAGCGGCAATTCGATGGCGCGCGCGAGCGCCATCGCGAGCCGCGTTGGAGCCCATGCGCGCATGCCCTCTCCACGCTTCAGATGTCCAGAAATTCGAAGCGCCTCAAGGTGCTCATGCACCGTGGCCGGTGACGTCACGCCCACTCCCTCCGCAATTTCACGGACAGAGGGCGCGTACCCATACTCCTTCGTATAGTTCACCACAAAGGAGAGGACCTCGTGCTGACGCTTGGTCATAGGCTTACGGCCATCACAAATATGCGGATTCTTCGCGGATCTACAGATACGCGGATACAACGGATGAGACAGAGGAGCGACCGGCGCGGAGGACGACATCCGAGCCTGCTGCAAGTTCCTCCACCATTTTACCGAACAAAAACCGAACACTCAAGAAACCACGTCAACCCCTCCCCTGTGGATACCAATGGACAGCATGGAGGAGCCGATGTGACTCGGCTCCTCAACGGACGTGTTGCGTGATCGTCGGGCGTTCAATGGCGCACCATCGTGCGAACGAGGGTACCTGTTCCGTCTCCGCTCGACACCACGACGCTCCGATCGCCCAGCCGCTGCACGGTCGCCTCAGAGGAAGCGAACGTCGGACCGTTGATCGTCAGCACGACTGCCGGCTCCACGCCGCTGTCTGACGCGACGACGATGTGGTGGTCGTAGCCGTCTCCAGCGATTCTCCGGATCGTGACCTCGAACGTGCAGTCGGTCATGGTGCAGGAGACTTCGTAACTACTGAAGATACCGAGTGATGGCAACGACGCGACGGGGGTGACCGCGAACGTTTCGACGTCGAAGGTGCCGAGCGTGACGCCGCCGCTACCGAGCCATGCGATCCAGCAACGCGTATCCGTCACGCACGACAGGATCGGACGAGAAACCGACCCGCGTGGCTCCGCGGTCAAAATGGTCTCTCGCCGGATACGAGTCGATCCCTCCCATACCTCACCGATGATCTCCGAGTCCCCGTACGGAGCCCACACGACGATCTCGCGACCACCCACCGATGCGAGGCCGAAGGTCACGGCCTGGATCTGCCGAGTGGTATCCTCGTTCACTGCGATGACATCCCCGACGATGATTCCGTCTCCCGAGAATCGCCGGAGCAGGATGTTCCCGTAGAGATAGACGCCCGCGTCCTGCCGCGTGAGCGGTCCGCCCTCCGCCGACATCCACCCGTCGCTGGTCGGGACGAGGCGCAGCATACCACCGATGCCCGGAAACTGTTCACCGCTGCTGATGAACGGATCACCGACTGCGATCGGCTCCGCGTACGGCACACCGTCTGCATCGAGCCGAACGAACAGGAGCTGACGATCGAGTCCGGTGCCGCCGGCGACGCTCCAAGTGACGCCGTGGTGCTCTCCGTTCCACGCGATCACTTGCCCGTACGCGGCGCGGTACGACGTGGTCGAGAGCGAGCGAGCGCTTCCGATCGGGTTCCCGTCGCGGTCGAGGATGAGTGCGTGCAGGCTGTACTCCTGATCCCACCCGGATGGAGACTGACGGATTTCGATCCAGCTCAGGCCGAACCGTTGGTGAACCTCATCCCCTACGACGGAGAGATTGACGAGCATCGTGTTGACTTCTGACGAGTAGTCCACGATGGTGCGATCGGGAACATTGTCGACGACCCCATCACAGTCATCGTCGAGATCGTTGAAGATCTCCGGCTGAGCAGGGGCGCCACCGGGCGTGGGTGCATCGCAGACGACCGCGCGGCCGTCGGGGGTACAAACCCAGGTGCCAGTGGTGCTCCCGCGGCAGGTGTCCCACGTGATCGTGCACGGCTGATCGAGGTCGGTCGTGAGGCCAGCCCGCCAGTCTTCGTCGGTGAAGCCATCGCAGTCGTCGTCGAGGGCGTTGCAGGACTCGGGTTGCGGCGGGAGGGGGTCGACGTTGCAAGCGGTTGCACGACCATCCGGGGTGCAGGCCCAGGTGCCGGCGTTGGTGCAGGCGCCGGTGCCGACGGTGCAGGGCTGATCGAGGTCAATGGACAGGCCCTCGCGCCAGGGATCGTCGGGTGTGCCGTTGCAGTCGTCATCGCTGCCGTTGCAGGATTCCGCTGCGCCTGGGTGGACGTCACGGTTGGCATCGTTGCAATCTCCGTCCGCAGTGGTGACCCCATCCTCGTCCGCATCCACTGCTGGTGGAGGCGCAGGCGTCGGCGGGCACGTCACCCAGAGCGCGCCCGGCCCGCAGCCGCCGGTGTAGT
>CAZPCZ010000094.1:1645-3562 GCA_964585225.1 uncultured Gammaproteobacteria bacterium | reverse complement strand
CCACCATGCGCTCGGTCTCGCCGGAGGTCTGCGATTCGTATCGCAGTCGCACGGACCGTTGCGCGGCGACTCCGTGCATCCAAGCCACGCGGTGTTCCTCGTTCCACGTGATGTACTCCTCGGGCGCGTCACCGTCCTCAAGCTCGTGCCAGAACATCTCCCGGAGTTCATTGAGGACATCGGAATGGTAATCGTCACCAATGCGTCGTGCGGTCGCATCCACGAGCTTCCGATCTTCGAGTGCGCACGCATGACGCGCCTGCTGGAGCCGACGATCGAATTCCGCGACGAGTTCCTTTGGTACATCTGCGCTCTCAATGACCTGAAACGATAGGAGCGCTTCGAGGTACTCCACCATCGCGTTGTTCCAGTGCATACGTAGAAAAGTGGAAGTGGGGCAGCGTCCCATGTTTACTCTCCCACATCAATCGTCCCCCACGCGAGATCCTTCGACTACGCTCCCGCGGGTCGTTCCGCTCGAGATGACGAGAGAGGAACCCGCCCAACGCTGCGCTCGAGGCCGATGGTGGCGCCGTTCATCGCACCCCCTCTGGCTCCCCCTCAGAACGAGGGGGAGGATTTGTGCCGTCACTCGTGCTCCTTCGCCGCGGCGCGCGGCTCCTTCCGCCAGAGGTGGACAAGCGCAATGACAATGGGGTAGGGTCCCGCTATTTACAACTTCACGTACCGGGTCCCTCTTCCTCGGCCGATACGCTTTATTTTTCCGAGCTCAAGGAGGCGGTCGAGGGCCTGGCGGACGGTGGGCATGAGGATGCTCGTCGCTTTCGCGATGTCGCTTGGGCTCGCTTCACCGACGCGGGCGATGAATTTCCAAACTTCGTGTTGCTTGGGTGAGAGCGTATCCTCGATTGTTTCTTCTTCGAGATACACCAGCGCCTTTGTCGCCTGCTCTCGTACAACCGCAAGAAAAAAGTTGAGCCATGGCGAGATGGTGTCGTGTGCGGTGTTGAACGTCTCTTGCGATTTGCGCAACGCGATATAGTATTCATCCTTTCGTTTCTCGACGAGCTGCTCGTGCGAGACGTACTGCACGAATTGATATCCCGATCGGAGCAAGAGGAGATTCGTGAGGACGCGCGAAAGACGCCCGTTGCCATCGGTAAACGGATGAATCTTCAGAAACTCAACGATGAAATTGGCGACGATGAGCAATGGGTGGAATCGCTTTTGATTAAACGCTTCGGCAGTCCACTCCACGAGCTCCTGCATTTCTTTTGGCGCAAGGTATGCGGGAGTTGGTTCGAATATCACATGCGCGACCTTGCCATCCTGTCCAAGCACGCCGACGGTATTTTCTCCTTTCTTGTACTGGCCGCGGTGGCGCTCATCCTTCGTGGAGTATTTGAGTAATTCTTTATGCAGCGATTGGATGATGCTCTCTCGAAGCGGCAACGTTTGATAGCTATCGAAAACATTTTGCAGTGTCTCAAGGTATCCCTGCACTTCTTGCGAATCCCGATCAGCAAACTTTGAGACCGCGAGGCCGTGCATGATGTTCTGAACCTCCTCATCGGTGAGCTTCGCTCCCTCGATACGAGTGGAGGCACCAGCCGAGGTGATCAGTGTTGATCGCTTCAGATTCGTAATCGCCTGTTGGGTCATTCGAAGACCTGACTTAAACTCTCCCCTGATTCCATCGATTTCAGCCAAAAGCGCCACGATATGCGGATCGGGGGTTCTTACGCGATGATCAAATTTTGCTTGATTTTGCTCCATATAACTGCTGCTACTAACTCTATATCAGATTATATCAATTGATAGCAGAAAAGGCAATGTGACAGAAACCGTGGCAGGTCTGATTACCAACATCCACGCAGCGTATCCGCCACCCAACGCTGCGCCTCGAAGCCGATGGCGGCGATGCTTGAACTGCACCCCATTCCTGCTCCCCCTCTG
>CAZPCZ010000094.1:0-1545 GCA_964585225.1 uncultured Gammaproteobacteria bacterium | reverse complement strand
TGCTCTTCAACGTCGCGTTTTGCGCGCGTGTACGCGTCGTACGCAACGATGCTCTTCGGGGATTTCGCCAAGTAGATGACGAGCTGCGCGAGGTGGACGGTGCACTCGGGCATGCCGAGCTTGTGGCACGCATCGTATGCGGCGTTCGCGAGGAGGAGCGCGGTCGCGTTCGCGAGACCGATGTCTTCGGAGGCGAATCGGACGAGTCGGCGCGCGACGTAGAGCGGGTCCTCGCCGCCCTCGAGCATGCGCGCGAGCCAGTAGACGGAGGCGTTCGCGTCGCCGCCGCGCATGGATTTGTGGAGTGCGGAGATGACGTTGTAGTGCTCCTCGCCGGTTTTGTCGTAGAGGAGGTGGGATTTTTGGAGGATGGATTTAATGAGGGGAATGGTGATGGCATCGCCTTGTCCACCCGCAGCCTCCAACGTATTCAGGGCCATGCGGGCGTCGCCGTTGGCCATGTTGGCGATGAAGGTGATGACGTCGTCGGGGACTTCCACGCCAGCAGCGCCGAGACCGTGGTCGGCGTCGACGAGCGCGCGGCGGAGGAGCGACGTGATGGCATCTTCCCCGAGCCGCTCGAGCACGAATACCCGCGCGCGTGAGATGAGCGCGCTGTTCACCTCGAAGCTCGGGTTCTCCGTCGTCGCGCCGATGAAGGTGATGGTACCGGACTCGACGTGCGGGAGGAGTGCGTCCTGCTGCGCCTTGTTCCAGCGATGGATCTCATCAATGAACAGGACGGTCTTCCCGCCGAGACGCTGGAGCTCCTGCGCCCGGCTGAGCGCGTCGCGGAGTTCCTTGAGCCCGCTGCCGGTTGCGGAGAGCTGCACGAAGTCCGCGCGCGTCGTGTGCGCGATGATCCGCGCGAGCGTCGTCTTGCCGCTCCCGGGCGGACCCCAGAGGATCATGGACGGCACCCGATCCTCCACAATGGCCGCGCGGAGGAATGTGCCGGGGCCGATGAGCTTCTCTTGCCCGACGAACGCATCGAGCGTCGTCGGGCGGACACGCTCGGCGAGCGGAGTGGTTGGAGTGGTGGTGCGGCTGAGCGTGACCATAGCGGCTCCATCGTAGCAAGAGCAGCCGCGCCCATCGAGCAGCCGTGCTCCCATCAAAGGAACGACCCGTCCTGGATGGGACGGGTCGAGACGACGACTGGACGACGGCGGGCAGCTACGGCCTGCAGTCCGGGTGGTTTTCGTGGATGAGCCTGCGGCAATCCGGCGTGGGGCGTGTGGACGCCGGGGTCGCATCCGCAGGAGCGGGATGAGACGCGCCGGACGTCCCCTCGCGGCACTCGCGCATCCGCTGCTTGCAGTCCTGGAGGCACGCCGAGCAGGAACACTCCAGGCACTCGTCGAGCGAACACGATTCGCGCCGCTGCGTCGGCTCCGACGTCGCGGGGGCGGGCGCGTCCGAACGAGACGCCGCTGGCGGCGGCGACGCATCCGGTACCGAGGTGGGTGCGGGGAGTGTCGCCGACGCATCATCCTCGCAGAACGCATCCGGGACGAGCTCGTGATCGACGAAGCACACCACGCC
>CAZPCZ010000093.1:0-3584 GCA_964585225.1 uncultured Gammaproteobacteria bacterium | reverse complement strand
GTGTAGGTCAACTCGAGTCGTGAGTCGTGAGTCGTGAGTCGTGAGGCACCGCTCGAAGCAATCACCTCACGAATCGGCAACCCGTACTTCTGCGCAAACGCGAAATCGCGCTCGTCGTGCGCGGGGACGGCCATGATGGCGCCGGTGCCGTAGTGAGCGAGCACATAGTCCGCGACCCACACGGGGATCTCCTCGCCGTTCGCGGGATTCACGGCCTTCACTCCTCTGAGCTCGACACCTGTCTTCTCTCTCTCCGCATTCGTGCGCTCGATGTCGGTCTTGCGATGGGTTGCGGCGATGTAGGCACGCACTTCATCGGCGTTCGTGAGCGTGGGGACCATGTTGCCGTCTTGTGAGATCTCTCGCTTCGCTCGAGATGACGAGGGAGGAGAAGGTGCTCGAGATGACGAGGGAGGGAGGAGTTGCTCGACCAACGGATGCTCCGGCGCGAGCACGAGGTACGTTGCGCCGAGCAGGGTGTCGGGACGCGTCGTAAAAATTTTTATGGTGTCATCCTGAGGAGCTCGAGGCGACGAAGAATCCCGGACACCAGACGAACGGGATTCTTCACTTCGTTCAGAATGACACACGATACGGAACATCAAAGTCGCGCCCTCGCTCCGCCCAATCCAATTCACCTGCTGCACCTTCGCGCGCTCGATGTAGTCAACGGTCTCGAGACCCGCGAGGAGCTTCTCCGCGTACGCGGTAATCTTCAGCATCCACTGCTCGCGGTCGCGCTTCTCGACCGCTCCTCCGCACCGCTCGCATACCCCACCGACGACCTCTTCGTTCGCGAGGCCGATCTTGCATCGCGTGCACCAGTTGATCGGCATCCGTGCTTTGTGCGCGAGTCCGTGTTTCAAGAACTGCAGGAAGATCCACTGCGTCCATTTGTAGTACGCGGGGTCGGTCGTGTTCACCTCGCGGGACCAGTCAAATGAGATCCCGAGCGATTGGATCTGCCGACGGAATCGATCGGTATTCTGCTTCGTGGCAACTGCGGGGTGGATGCCCATCTTGATCGCGTAGTTCTCCGTCGGTAACCCGAACGCATCCCATCCAATGGGGTACAGCACATTCTTCCCCTCCATGCGGTGCTTCCGCGCGATGACATCGAGCGCGACGTACGGACGGATGTGACCGACGTGCAACCCATCGCCGCTCGGGTACGGGAACTCGACGAGCAGGTATTCCTTCGGACGCGCATCGCCAGCTCGCCCCGAACTCGCTTCGGGGTCACGCGCCTCATGCGCGTGGCTCGTGGCCCATCGTTCCTGCCACTTCCGTTCGATGGATTGGTGATCGTAGCGGGGCATGTGTCGAGCACCATCGTACCGCCCAAACGCGAACGCCGCCAGCACGCGCTGGCGGCGTACAGGTGTCGCCTCAATCATTCGCTCGGCGGCGCGGTATTGGTCGTTGGCGCAGATGCCTCTGACTCAACCGGAGCACTCGGCTGCTCGGCGACATCCCGCGCGGCTTCAATGGTCTGGACCACCGAAGAATCGTTGCGGAGTTCCTCGATGAACAACACGTGCTGTCGGTTGATCCGCATCTCGTCCTCCGGTCCATGGAGTTCCTTCCCGAGCTTCATGAGCGTGATGTCCGGGAACGACGGCTGGCCCGGAGTACCCGGCTGGACGTTCGCGTTGGTCTGCAGGTAGTACACGTCGCGGAGCGTGAGCCAGTTCGGTGTCGCCCGCGTGATGTGACCGAAGTACGCCTGGCCATTCGTGAGGAACACCGCCTGCCACGCCTCGCTTCGCTGCCCGGGGACGGAAATGACCCCGAGCACTGCGAGAGCGAGGATGATGACCGCCGCCACGAGCGCCCACGGCGCGTACGCGTGCACGTCAACCGGTGAGCGCCTCTGCGATGATGCCGGCCGCGGCCTTCGTGCGGCTGGTCGCGGCGCCGGTGTGTTCGATGCGGTGGTCGACGTCGTTGTGTCCTCCATACTCGAGGTTCAAAATGAAAAAATCCCCACTGCACACAACATACCATGGAAACGACGCTCTACGGCAGTGCGTTGTGTACTACACGCGCATGGAAGTTGCCAACCGATCCAACGCGAGGGCGAAGGCAGCGTCGCGGAGCGTGCAGCGCTTACGCTGCGCGAGCGCGAGGACTTCGCGGGCCTGCTTCCGGAGGAGCCGAGCGAGCTTTGCGAGGACCACCTCCTCGCTCCACTGCTCGCCGCGCACGTTCTGCAGCCACTCGAAGTATGAGGTCGTCACCCCACCGCTGTTCGCGAGGACGTCGGGCACGACCGGGATCCCGCGCTTGCGGAGGATCACCTCCCCTTCAGGCGTCGTCGGCCCGTTCGCGAGCTCGAGGATGATCTTCGCACGAATGTTTTTCACAATCGGCCCGGTGATGACGCCCTCGAGCGCCGCCGGAATGAGCACATCGCACGGCGTGGTGAGGAGCTGTTCATTCGAGACACGCTGCCCGCGCGGGGTCGCGTCGCACACGGTCCCAATGCAGTAGCAACCGGCAACGAGCCCCTTCTCCTTCTTGCAATCGAGCACGAGTGCGGGATTCAAGCTTGGAGCTTGGAGCTTGGAGCTTGGAGCTCGTGTAACGATCCCACCGCGCGAATCCGACAGCCCAACCACTCGGAATCCCGCGTCCGCTGCGGCACGAGCTGCCCAGTACCCAACGTTGCCGAACCCCTGAATGACGACGGTCGCGCCGCGCTTCGGGATTCCGAGCTTCTCGCCCATCGCGTGCAACACCTCCCGGAGCACCACCATCCCGCCGTACCCCGTCGCCTGCTCGCGTCCCGCACTCCCGCCCATCGCAATGGGTTTGCCAGTAAATGCGGCTCTCCACTCCTGCGAACGTTTAGAGTTTAGGATTATGGATTTAGGGTTTGCTCGACGATACTCGTCGAGCATCCACCCCATGATCTGTCCATTCGTATTCACGTCCGGCGCAGGAACATCAACGTGCGGCCCGATGTTCGCACCCAACGCTCGCACGTACGCACGCGAGAGCCGTTCGAGTTCGCCCGCGCTCAGTGTCTTTGGGTCCACGGTGACGCCACCCTTTGCCCCGCCGAACGGAATCCCCGCGACCGCGCACTTCATCGTCATCCAGAACGCGAGCGCGCGCACCTCGTCCATCTCCACGTTCGGATGGAACCGAATGCCGCCCTTGTACGGCCCCCGCGCGTTTGAGTGCTGCACGCGGTACCCATGGAAGAGTCGCGTGGTCCCGTTGTCCATCTCCACCGGAAACTGCACCTCGATCGTCCGCTCTGGTATTCGCAATCTTGCGATGACACCCTTCAACTCCTTTCCGCCAGAGGCGGATCCGCCTTTGGCGGACGCGACGCGCGCTGCCGCCTCAAGTTGTCGGAGCGCAGATTGCCAGGGATTCATAGGCAGCTGTCCAACACCGAATCCGAGTGTCAAACACCGAGTGTTTGACACGCCCGTCAACCTCACCGGGCCCGCACCCCATCTCACTCCCCCTCAGAACGAGGGGGAGGGTCCGTTTCCACCCCCTTCACCCCTTTCCCCGAGTGTCCCAATCGAACATCACCGCCGGCTTCCCTGCGGCGGTCTGCAGGTACT
>CAZPCZ010000092.1:0-3602 GCA_964585225.1 uncultured Gammaproteobacteria bacterium | reverse complement strand
TCCGCGAGTTCTTCATGTCCTCGCAGCTCTCGCAGTTCATGGACCAGACGAACCCGCTCGCGGAGCTCGAGCACAAGCGGCGCCTCAGCGCGATGGGTCCCGGAGGGCTCTCTCGCGAGCGCGCGGGGTTCGACGTTCGCGACGTCCACCGCACGCACTACGGCCGCATCTGCCCGATCGCGACGCCGGAAGGGCCGAACATCGGGCTCGTCGGCCACCTCGCGAGCTACGCGCGCGTGAACGAGTACGGATTCATCGAGACGCCGTACCGAAAAGTCACGAAGGATACGCGCGGCACGCCACGGGTGAGCGACGAGATCGAGTACCTCACCGCGGTCCGCGAGGAGCGCTTCACGATGGCATCAGCGACCGCGATCACCGCGGATGGGCGCTTCATCGCGGACAAGGTCCCCGCGCGCCGGCGCGGACAGCCGGTCATCGTGCCGATCGAGGAGATCGAGTACGTGGACGTCGCGCCGCACCAGATCGTCTCGATCTCCACCGCGCTCATCCCGTTCCTCGAACACGACGATGCGAACCGAGCGCTCATGGGCACGAACATGCAGCGGCAGGCGGTCCCGCTCATCAACCCGGACGTGCCGGTCGTCGGCACCGGCGTCGAGGGGCGCGCCGCGGCAGATTCCGGGTACGTCGTCCTCGCAGAACACGACGGGGTCGTCGCCGAGTGCGATGGCGCGCACATCGCGGTTACGAATGGTGATGGGAAACGACAGGAGGTCACGTTCACAAAGTTCCTCCGCTCGAACGCGGCGACGTGCATCAACCAGCGACCGCTCGTCCACGTCGGCGATCGCGTCGTAAAGGGCCAGCCGATCGCCGATGGACCATCAACCGCGGAGGGCGAGCTCGCGCTCGGCCAGAACATCCTCGTCGCGTACATGATCTGGGAAGGGTACAACTACGAGGACGCGATCATCGTGTCTGAACGCGTCGTGCAGCAAGACCGCTTCACGTCCATCCACATCGAGCACCACACGATCGAGGTTCGCGAGACGAAGCTCGGGCCCGAGGTCGTCACCGCGGACATCCCGAACGTCTCGGAGGAGAAGCTCGGCAACCTCGACGAACGCGGCATCGTCCGCATCGGCGCGGAGGTCGCATCCGGCGACATCCTCGTCGGGAAGATCACCCCGAAGGGCGAGACGGAGCTCTCGGCCGAGGAGAAGCTCCTCCGCGCGATCTTCGGGGAGAAGGCGCGCGATGTCCGGGACACCTCGCTCACGCTCGAACACGGCGAGCGCGGGAAGGTTGTCGACATCAAAATCTTCGCTGCAGACGCCGGAGACAAGCTCCCGCCGGGCGTCACGCAGTCCATCCAGGTGTCCGTCGCGGACCTCCGGAAGATCCAGGCGGGAGACAAGCTCGCCGGCCGGCACGGGAACAAGGGCGTCATCTCGAAGATTGTCTCCGCCGAGGACATGCCGTTCCTCGCGGATGGGACGCCGATCGACATCATCCTCACCCCGCTCGGCGTCGTGTCCCGCATGAACTTGGGGCAGATCCTCGAGGCGCACCTCGGGCTCGCTGCACACACGCTCGGGTACCGCGTCGTGACGCCGCCGCTCGACGGGATCGAGGACGACACGATCCGCGACGAGCTCGAGAAAGCCGGATTCCCACGATCGGGGCAGGTGACGGTGTACGACGGGAAGACCGGCGAACCCTTCGACCACCAGGTGACGATCGGGATGAAGTACATCCTGAAGCTCAACCACATGGTGGACGACAAGATCCACCAGCGATCCATCGGACCGTACTCGCTCATCACGCAGCAGCCGCTCGGCGGGAAGGCGCAGTTCGGCGGTCAGCGGTTCGGGGAGATGGAGGTGTGGGCGCTCGAGGCGTACGGCGCGGCGCACATGCTCCAGGAGATCCTCACGATTAAATCCGACGACGTCCCCGGCCGCGCGAAGGCGTACGAATCCATCATCAAGGGCGAGCCGATCCAGAAGCTCTCCGTGCCGGAGTCCTTCCACGTCCTCGTCCGCGAGCTCAAGGGACTCGGTCTCGACGTCGAGCTGTTGAAGGAGACGGCCGCCGGCATGCGTGAGGAGAAAGTGTCAGAGGAGGAACGGAAGCCAGCTCGAGCACGAGCGCGGGCGAAGTAGCACCACGAAAACCCAATGACAAATTTCTAATTTCTAATCAAATCCCAATGTCCAATGACGGAATGATCAATGCGCCGGGCCCGTCATTAGAAATTAGGAATTAGAAATTAGGAATTTCGATCCCTATGTTCGAACCTCGAACCCTCGATTTCGACGCCATCCGCCTCACCCTCGCCTCACCCGAGGTCATGCGGGCGTGGTCGAAAGGCGAAGTGCTGAAACCGGAGACGATCAACTACCGGACGCAGAAGCCGGAGAAGCACGGGCTGTTCTGCGAGATGACGTTCGGGCCGACGAAGGACTGGGAGTGCTACTGCGGGAAGTACAAGAAGCTCCGGTTCAAGGGAATCGTGTGCGACAAATGCGGCGTCGAGGTGACGCACTCCATGGTGCGGAGAGAGCGGATGGGGCACATCAACCTCGCCGCTCCGGTCGCGCACATCTGGTTCCTCCGCTCGGTCCCATCGAAGGTCGGACTCGTCCTCGACCTCGGCGTGCAGACGCTCGAGAAGGTGATCTACTTCGCAAACTTCATCGTCACGGACGTGAACGAGGACCTCCGCCGCGAGACCATCGAGCAGGTGAAGCGCGAGTACAAGGGGAAGCGCAAGCAGATCGAGGGGGACCACGCCGTGGCGGTGAATCGGCTCCGATCGTCCGGGGAGCTCACGGAATCGAAGACCGAGAAAGCGGTGAAGGGGCTCGAGGAGGAGCGCGACCGGAAGCTCACGGAGCTCGATGAGGATTTTCGCATCGCCGAAGAGGAGCTCAAGGAGCTCCGCCCGCTCGCGATCCTCACCGAGCAGGAGTACCAGGAACGCTCGCTCCGGTACGGGCACATCTTCCATGCCGGCATCGGCGCGGAGGCCGTTCGGAAACTCCTCGAGCGCATTGACCTCGCGGGAACCATGGAGGTGCTCGCCCGAGAACTCGCGGACGCACAAGGGCAGAAGCGCGAGAAGCTCATCCGTCGGATGAAACTCCTCCGCGCGCTCCACCTCAACCACATTCGGCCAGAGTGGATGATCATGACGGTCGTGCCGGTCATCCCGCCGGACCTCCGCCCCATGGTCGCGCTCGATGGCGGACGGTTCGCGGCATCGGACCTCAATGACCTCTACCGGCGCGTCATCAACCGGAACAACCGCCTCAAGCGGCTCATCGAACTCAACGCGCCAGAGGTCATCGCGCGGAACGAGCGCCGCATGCTCCAGGAGGCGGTCGATGCGCTCATTGATAACTCTGCGCGACAGGCGAAGACGGTCATGGCGGCGACCGGACAGAAGCGGCAACTCAAGTCACTCGCGGACACGCTGAAGGGCAAGCAGGGGCGGTTCCGGCAGAACCTCCTCGGCAAGCGCATCGACTACTCCGGCCGCTCCGTCATCGTCGTGGGTCCGGACCTCACGCTCGGGGAGTGCGGGATCCCGAAGCGCATGGCGCTCGAGCTCTTCAAGCCGTTCGTCATGTCGA
>CAZPCZ010000091.1:0-3640 GCA_964585225.1 uncultured Gammaproteobacteria bacterium | reverse complement strand
CGAGATCATGCCTAGTCTCGTGGGCTCGGAGATGTGTATAAGAGACAGCCTCGAGATGGTCGAGTCCTCAATTGCGTTCAACCCAAACCTGCACCTCGCTCGCGTGGCGCGCGCGAAGGGGTGGGAGATGGTGTACGAGCGCAAGGACGCGATCATCCACCTCAAGGATGGCCAGTACGCGATCGACGGGCTCGAGTGATCGAGCTCCCGACAGAGGCCCTCGCACGACAACGTGCGAGGGTTCACCTTTTCCGGCACAATGGGACTGAACCGATATGCGTGAGTTTCTCGGAAAACGTGTGACCGTCATGGGCCTTGGGCTCCACGGCGGTGGGCTCGCTGCTGCGACGTGGCTCCTGCGCCACGGCGCAGAGGTGACCGTGACGGACCTCAAGACGAGGCAGCAACTCCGGCCGTCAGTCCTCGCGCTCGAGCGCGCGCACGTCCGGGGGAGGGGATCGCTTACGTTCGTGCTCGGGCAGCACCGCGCGCGAGATTTTCGTCATGCGGATTGCATCATCCAGAACCCCGGTGTCCCTCGGGAATCTCCGTACCTCGCGATCGCTCGGCGCGCAGGAGTGAGCGCAGAGAGCGAGGCGTCGCTATTTCTCAAGCTTCTCTCCCCCTCTTCCAGAGGGGGAGCTGGAGGGGGTGGCGTGCGCATCATCGGCGTCACCGGAACGCGCGGGAAGTCCACGACCGCGGCACTCATCCACGCGATGCTCAAGGCAGCCGGCCGACGCACCGTGCTCGCTGGGAACATTCGGATTCCGATGTTCTCCGTGATCGACGAGGTGCTCCACGCCGCCGCCCGAGGACCGGTGGATGTCGTCCTCGAGCTCTCAAGCTGGCACTGTGAGCATCTGTCTACGGCAACCGGCAGCGTGGATGTCGCAGTCCTTACGAATCTCCTGCGGGATCACCTGAACCGCTACCGCTCGATGCGTGCGTACGCCGCTGCGAAGGCACGGCTCCTCCGATTCCAGGGCAAGCAGGCAGTCGCGGTGTGCAATGCGGATGACCCGATTGTCCGTGCAATCGCGAAGAGCTTCGGTCGCACCGTTCGATGGTTCACGAGTGCACGACCGTCAGGACGTCGATGGACCGGCGTGTACGCAGCCGACGGAGTGTTGTGGGCCCGAGACACGGCTGGAGACCATCGCATTGCGCCGACCACCGCGCTCCGCATCCCTGGCGATCACAACATCGCGAACGCATGCGCTGCCATCGCCGCAGCGCGCGCGCTCGATGTACCCACCGCAGCGATCCGCCGTGCCCTCGGATCATTCCGCGGTCTCCCCGGCCGACTCGAAGTCGTCGCACGAAAGGGTGACGTAACGTACGTCAATGATACCTGCGCGACATCTCCGGACGGGACCATTGCAGCGTTGGCGGCGATCGGGCACGGGAGGTCTCTCCCCTTCTTTCAGAGGGGGAGTGGGAGGGGGTGTGGGATCATCCTCATCGCCGGCGGCACGGACAAAAATCTCACCTTCGACGCGTGGGCAAAGGAAGTGACACGCTCGGTGAACGCAATCATCTTCCTCCCCGGCACCGCGACCGAAAAGATGAAACGGGCACTCCGTCAATTAGAAATGAGAAATTCGATATTAGAAATTCGAGAGGCCGGCGACATGCAGAGTGCGGTTCGGGTTGCAAAAGGGATTGCACAGCGTAGGGGCAAGGGCTCCACTATCCTCCTCTCTCCCGGTGCCGCCTCCTTCGGCCTCTTCCAGCACGAGTTCGACCGCGGCGATCAGTTCATTCGAGAAGTGAAAAGGTACAGGTGAAAAGTTAGAAGTTTGGTCAACTTGTCACTCTGAACTCGTCACTTTGAACTTCCCTGTGCTCCATCTCCTCCGCAAAGTGACCCCGAAGCCGCTCCTCGCGGTCTACCACCTCGCGCTCGCGGAGCTCGCGAGGTGGTGGTACGGCAACCCGAGCCGACGCCTCACGGTGATCGGCGTGACCGGGACGTACGGGAAGTCATCAGTCGTCATGCTCCTCGGGCACGTCCTCCGGGCGACCGGTCACCGCGTCGGGTGGGTATCCACCGCGACGATTTCCGACGGTGATCGCGAGTGGCTCAATGCGATGAAGATGACGACGCCCGGCCGTTTCTTCCTCCAGCGGTTCCTCCGGCAGCTCCGAGCGAACCGGTGCACGCACGCGATCATCGAGACGACCTCGCAGGGCATCGCACAGTACCGGCATCGCGGCATTGCGTACGACGTCGCGGTCCTCACGAACCTCTCTCCGGAGCATCTCGAGGCGCACGGAGGGTTCGAGCAGTACCGTGCCGCAAAAGCACAGCTGTTCTGCCATACGGCGCGGGGTCGGAAGGCAACGCGGATCGCCGTGATTCCAAAAAACCTCGACCGCGCCGAGCAGTTCGTTGGACACCCATTCACCCGCGTGGTGACATTTGATCCAACCGGCCAAGGGCTTGCACAGCAAAGCCTCGGTGGGTTTGCACCGGTCCTCACCGCGTTTCCCGGAAACGTCGCCGCAGTCCTCGCAACGTGCGATGCGCTCGGCATCGACCGTGCAGAAGCGATGGGTGCGCTCGCGACCGTGCGCGGGCTCCCGGGCCGCCTCGAGCAGCTCGAATGTGGACAGCCCTTCGAGGTCATCGTGGACTACGCGTTCACGCCAGATGCGATCGAGGCGGTGTACCGTGCACTCGGGCCGACGAATGGGCGCACGATCCATGTACTCGGTGGGGCCGGTGGCGGGCGCGACCGATGGAAGTACTCGGTTACCGGGAGCATCGTTGCATCGCACGCGAACGTCGTGATCGTGACGAACGAGGATCCGTACGACGACGACCCGATGGAGATCATCCGCGCAGTCGCTCAGGGTGCCCGTAAGTGGATCGCATCCGCACCTCAGGGTACACTTGGAGAGGTACGAGAGGTCCTCGATCGGCGTGACGCGATTGCTACTGCGGTTGAGCTCGCGCAGCCCGGCGACCGCATCCTCGTGACCGGGAAGGGATGCGAGCAGGCGATCGTCGGACGGCATGGGGCGAAGACCCCGTGGGATGACCGAGTCGTCCTCCGCGAATTACTTCGTCATTATGAGGCTCACGAAACGCTTCAACCTCCGACCAGATGAACAAGTGGTCGCGGTCATCCGTCGGTCCGTGCTCGCGTACGCCGGACCCATCGCGCTCGCGCTCTTCAGCCTGTTCCTCGCGTTCTTCCTCATCGTGCCGCTGTTCGCGCGTGGGAGATTCGGCACGGCGCTGTTCGCGCTCCTCATCGTCCTCGGCGTGTACCTCGCGTTCCGCGCACTGTGGTTCTGGTACTGGACCGCGTTCATCGTGACGAACTCGCGCATCATTGATACCGACCAGCGCGGCGTCTTCCACCGTCGAATTTCTGAGGCGCGGTTCGAGAAAGTCGAGGACATCGCGATCGAGATTCGCGGCATCACTGCGACGCTCTTCCACCTTGGTACGGTTCGCATCCAAACGACCGGTGGGCACGCGACGATTGAAATCCGCACCGTCCCGCGGCCCGAGCTCGTCCACGAGCTCCTGAGCCGACTCCGCGGCCAGACCAAACAAACTCCTGTCGAGCAGAAGGGGAGTGGCGAGGTTCGTCCGAGCGCCGCCGCTCCGGCGCCACCGACGTGG
>CAZPCZ010000090.1:0-3681 GCA_964585225.1 uncultured Gammaproteobacteria bacterium | reverse complement strand
GGCCGACGAGCTCGAGACGCTCAAGTCGCGTCTCTCCAAGGAGACCGCGGAACGACTCGAAGAAGCCTTCCTTCGATACGCCCTCAAGGAGTCGCGGGGCAACGTCTCCGCCGCAGCTCGCCGCACCGGAATGCACCGCCCCTTCATGCACACCCTCCTCTCGCGACACAGCATCGACCCCTCCGAGTTCAAACCCTAGACTGTCTCTTAGCACAGACATAGTCTTTCAGTAGGGACATTTTACCGCGTTCTGGAGTCAGGATCGACGTGTTGCAGTTGGCAACGCAGTTGCAAAGGCACAAGGCGCATCGGGGAGCTGAAGAAGTGAAGCGCACGATCTGGCTCGCGGGATTGCTTGGGGTGGCCGCTTGGTCCGCCCAAGATCGGATATCGATCTACGAAGTGAAGTACGGATGCGAGGAGGAACTCCGCAAGATTCGCGGAGTCCGGGACGTCTCGATAGCGGGGGTTGGCTCGGACCTGAGACTCGTCGTACGGGTCGAGTCCGAGGAGGCGCGGGAATCGGTCCGCGCCAAGTTCGGGGACGCGATCGGTGGATACAAACTCCACATCCTCGTGTCTCGCCCCTCGGCGAGCGGCTCCTCTTCCGCCGGCGACTGTCGTTCGTGCGTCTGCCCGTGTCACAAAGCAGGACGAACCGTGAGCGCCCCCCCGACCGACTCCGCGCGACGAAACCCCCATGAGGCGTGCGACATGTATCGGGAACTCCTGGGGATGCCCAAGCGAGCCGACGTCCGGAACGGAGTGCTCTGCCAACAGATGGTGGGCTGGACGAACGATCACAAGAAGGTCCGATGGCTGATCCAGCAGGGTCTCCCGCATTGGGAGTCGCGGGAAATGGGGACTTCCTTCACCGCCTATACCTACATCAAGCATCGCCGGACCTGCCCGCTCGGAGAGAGACAAGTGGTTCGAGAGATCGAGGGTCTTACGCCGGTAGGGAGTAAGTAGCATGGGCCTGATGCTTGCCGCGATCCTGTGGCAGGAAGACGTCAGCCTCCAAGAGGTCCGGCAGTGGATGCTGGCGGAGTTCCAGTCCAGCCCAGGCGTCCGCGACATCGCCGTCGGGAGCGGCGGCCTTCTGGTCCAAGTCGAGAACGAGGCCGCGAGGAAGATCGTACGCGACCGCTGTGCCGGAGAGGTCGTGCGGGGGCACAAGCTCCACTTTGTCGTCGCGTTGGGCGAGGGTGTCGCTTCGAAGGAGTGCCGTTCCTGCTCTTGCCCGTGCCACAAGGCCGGCAAGACGACGGCGCAACCCCGGAAAGTAGAGTCCGGCCATCCCGCGGAAACCTGCGACATCTACCTGGAAATCATGAACCTCCCCAAGCGCGCGGAAGCCCGCCCCGGAGCCATGTGCGAGCAGATCATCGGGTGGACGACCGACGCGGCGAAGCTCAAATGGCTGGTCGAGCGCGACCTGCCCCATCACTCGTCCAGGAACGGGAGCGGCGTCCGGGGCCAATCGACCGTCGCCAATTGCAAGCAACACGGCGCCCATCTCGAAGGCGAATTCACGAGCTATATCCTCCTTCGCCACCGGAAGAATTGTCCGATGTCGGGGAGGGAATCCGTGCAGGACATCCAGAAGAAATAGGGGGAATCGATGAAACTCGCGGTCGGCGTCGCGGCGTGTCTCCTGACCGCCGGCTCGGTATCGGCGCAGCAAAAGGACGATTGCTGCACCAAGGGGAAGGGCAAGACGTGGTCCGGGTACGGGTCCGGAATTCGATGGACCCAGCCCGAGGATTCGGCGCGGGCCAACGCCAAGGAACTCGACCGCCCGCTCATCCTCTTCCGACTCGTCGGCGACCTCGACAAGGAAGGGTGCTGAGCGGCGGGACACGTGATGAGAACCGTGACGTTCTCCGACGAAAAGATTGCGCGCCTCGTGAACGAGAACTTCGTCGCGACCTGGACGAACCCGAATCCGAAGTTCCACAATTGCGAGAAGGGCACCGAGCGTAAGATCGCGACGCACAAGGGCGAGGTTTTCGCCACGCGAAATCTCGGGACCTATGTCCTCGATCCGAGCGGAAACATCCTCCATTATTTTTTCGGGTACTTTGCCCCGGCCTACTACGCCAGGGAGCTGGAGTTCTCGCTCAACGTCCTTCGGGAAACCCGAGATGACCTCGGCCAGATCCGCCGGGATGCGTCGGTTCGCTATGTCGCGCTGCATTCCGCCCGCAAGAGGGAGCGCGAGGCCGAGATCCAACAGCTTCTCCGTTCCCCGCTGCAGGTTCCCAAGGATTTCCGGCAGGAGATGGAGGCGATCGTAAGCGCGTTCCCGGATCCGGAGACCGAGAAGAGCTCCACGGTGGGCGTTTTCGGAGGCGGAGGCCTGAACCTCGCCGACCGGCTCTCGCGGATCGCCGGGAGCGACAAGGCGATGCTCTCCTCGCGAAGAGAGCATCTGCTGGAGGGGCTCCGTCACCTGGTCGCCGTACATCGGACGCTCGTCTCTCATGGACAGCAACGCTCCCCGAGTCTTCCCCAGATGCGGCAGGTCCGTGCGCGACACGTGGGAGCCAATCCCTTCGCCGAGGAATGAGGTGCAGGATGCGTAGAACCCTGGCGGCCTTCCTGCTGGCGGCGAGCGTCTCTCCCGCCCAGGAATGGGAGCAGAAGAACCAGCCCTCGGCCTCCCGCGGGGCCTGCTGAGAGGGCGGAAAACCGAAGCCCTGGGAGGGCTACAACCGGGGCGTGCGATGGGTGAAGCCCTTCGACGCGGCGGCCGAACAGGCGAAGCGCGATGGAAAACTCCTCATGGTATTCCACCTCGTCGGAGACCTCGACAAAGAGGGCTGCTGAGCGGCGGGACACGTGATGAGAACCGTGACGTTCTCGAACGACAAGATCGCCGGCCTCGTCAACGACAATTTCGTCGCCACTTGGGTGAATCGCAATCCCAAGTTCCACAATTGCGACCTCACCCAGGAGCGTCACATCGTGTCGAATTCGTTCGAGTGTTTCGCGACGAAAAACTTCTGCACCTTCTTCGTCACCCCCGATCTCGAGGTCCTGCACTACCTCTCGGGATACTACTCCCCGGGTCTCTTTCAGGCGGAGATGGGTTTCGTCCAGGAACTGGGCAAGGAGGTCTGCGACGACCGGGGTCTCCTGCGAAAAGACCGGCTTTCCGCCTACCGATGGGCGCACGAGAAGCACGCGGCCAAGCACAAGGAGGATCGCAAGGCGGTGAACGCCGCGAAAGCCCCGAAGCGGGGAGAGCCGGGATACGAGGCCAAAGCGGGCGACTGGAATGCCCGCCGGTCGAACCTCGCGGAGGGCCTGGGGTACTTGGAACGAGTCCACGGTGCGCTTCAGAAACACTCCGTGCGCAAAGCCCGGCCCTACGTCTTGGACGAGGTGATCAAGAACTACATGGGGGGAAACGAATTCACCGAGGAATAACTCAGGACTTACTGTTCTAGGTCCCGCTCACCCACCGTCGGGCCGCGGTACGTCGCCGCGGCCCGCGG
The DNA here is from genome assembly GCA_964585225.1 of uncultured Gammaproteobacteria bacterium. GTDB lineage: Bacteria > Patescibacteriota > Patescibacteriia > JACPHY01 > JACPHY01 > CAZPCZ01. The sequence continues at coordinate 178 of CAZPCZ010000090.1, read as the reverse complement.
TGTTTCCGGACCGCGACTTCTGCGGCGCACCGCACGCGGCTGCCACCGATTTCGATCGAGGACTCCCTCTTACGCCCACAGGATCGGGATGCCGTAGGAGCCCATCCCGGTAGGCTCGTGAGGCGCGGCGGGCCGAGAAGCGAGCAGCGCCAGGAGCGAGGAGGAGACCTAACCTTGA
>CAZPCZ010000089.1:0-3711 GCA_964585225.1 uncultured Gammaproteobacteria bacterium | reverse complement strand
TTCCTCGCGCTGCTCGCCGCGTGGGTTTCGACATGGAAGGGCGCGTTCTGGGGGCTCGGGGCCGGGCATTGGTACGAGGACGCGAAGGCGCTCCTCCTCCTCGGCATCTTCTGCTTCGTGTTCGTGCAGGTCGGCGTCATGCACGGGTGGAACTGCGCGAAGTGCGGGGGCGGTCAGTGCTGCGGGGAGAAAAAGTGCGAGGGCTGCGGCGCAGAGTGCCCACATTGTGAGAAGAAGTAGTGGCGGAGTCGTAGAGCAGTAGAGCAGTAGTTGAGCAGTGGAGTAGTCGAGCGGCAGAGTAGTGGAGTAGTGTTGGCTAGGAAAGGATGAGGACCCCGACGGTCGTTGGGGTCCTCTGCGTTGCACGTTTCTACTCCTTCCTGTCCTCGTGCTCGGCGAGCACGCGGTACTGATGTGCGATGGCTTCCGCCACCTGCATGGTCGTCGAGGAGCCGCCGATGTCCGGCGTCGATGCGCCGAATTGGATCTGCTCCACGATCGAACGCTCGAGACGGTCCGCGACCTTCGTCTCGGCGAGGTGGTCGAGCATCATGCACGCGGAGAGCAGGAGCGCGGTCGGGTTCGCCTTGCTCTGCCCGGCGATGTCCGGCGCGGTGCCGTGCACCGCTTCGAACAGCGCGCACTTGTGGCCGATATTCGCGCCCGGGACAACCCCGAGTCCGCCGACGAGCGCGGCACAGAGGTCGGAGAGGATGTCCCCGTACAGGTTCGGGCAGACGAGGACGTCGAACTGCTCGGGGTTGCGCACGAGGCGCATCGCCGCGGCGTCCACGATGAAGTCGTCCGCGACAATGTCCGGGCACATCTCCGCGATCTCACGGAAGATCCGCAGGAACATTCCGTCCGTCTGCTTGAGGATGTTCGCCTTGTGGACGCACGTCACCTTCCTCCGACCGTGCGACCGCGAGTACAAGAAGGCGAAATGGACAATGTTCCTCGTCCGTTCCGGCGTGATGACCTTGAGGGCGATCTTCGCGTCGTTCGGAATGCCCCACGCGATGTGCTGCGGGTGGTCCCTTCCGTCGTGCTCGAACCCCACGTAGAGATCCTCGAGGTTTTCGCGGATGACGACGAGGTCGACCTTTCGGTCGAGTCCTGCGAGCGGGTGGTGGACACCCTCGATCGTCCGGACCGGCCGCACGCCCGCGAAGAGCCCGAGCTCCTCGCGCAGCCGCACGTTCACACTGCGGTGTCCCTCGCCCGTCGGCGTCATCGTTGGCCCCTTGATGCCGACGCCGTGTTCCTTGAGGAGCGCGACGGTCGCATCGGGGAGCGGGGTGCCGGTGCGTTCGAGTGCTCCGAGGCCCGCCTCCGCCATCACCCACTCGATCGGTGCGTCGGTCGCGGCGAGGACCGTGCGGACTGCTTCGCAGACCTCCGGCCCGATGCCGTCGCCTTCGATCATGACGACCTTGCGTTTCGGTGACGCCATGGAGCGTCCTCCTTCCTTGGGTAACGGTGTGTGAAAGGTCGAATCCAGTCAGCGTAGCACAATGTGTTCGGCAGGTCAAACGACCACGAAGAATTCCAAACAGGGACCGTAGAGAAACAATGTTTCCCCTGAACCATTTTTTCTACTCTCTCAACCTTTACATGTAAAGGTTGAGAGAGGGGTAGTGTTGGTTGCAACGCAGCGCATGCCGGAGTCGCCTCTCGAATGTGCACCCTGCGCCCAGCGCGGCGTCGAGCGCTTCATCGTCCACGGCACGACCGAGGGGAAGGTGTACGACGAGGTCTTCTCGCTCCACGTCCAGGACAATGCGATCGTGTACGGCGCGCGGAAGGGGCGGAAGCTCTACCGCGTGACGCGGCGACGCGATCGCGCCGCCTGAACGCAGACTGCGACCGACCGGCCCCGAGCAATCGGGGCCGGTTTTCTTCCGATTTGACTCATGGAGGGGAGCGTTGGTAGTGTGTTTTGTGTGGCGCACGGTGCGCCTCATTTTCGTCCTTTCCCGGGCCTTGAGCCCAACAACCCCAGCTAGGAGGAGCACGCATGGCATACGGATCGCAGGGATTGGTGCACACGGGTCGTCACCGGATCATCCCGCCGAATAGGCCACGCAACGAGCGGGCCGAACCGGCGGCGGAGCCGAACGGCGACGCTCGCCACCCGACCGGGAACTGGCGAGCGCGGATCACCCTCGCGGGGACGGACGACCGGCAGCGGTCGGTCGCCCACCAGACCGCGGCGCTCCAGGAGCGCATCGAGCGGTGGCTCACCGACGAGGGGCTGCACGCCGAAGTCGGACGGTTCGAGCCGTTCGAGGGCCGCGTCGCGGTCATCGTCACCTGCTCGTCCCGCTGCAAGCACCGCCTGCGCAACGCGTTCCCCGACCTCGAGGCCACGAGCGGCGACCTCCGCGTCGCCCACTGCACCTGATTCTCGATCCGTCGCGCACTCGAGTATAGAGAAAGCCGGTCCGATGAATCATCGGACCGGCTTTGCACGTAGTGTCACGTGTCGCGAGGGGTTTAGGACTGCTTGAGTTCCGCGATCTCCAGCTGCACGCGCGCGACCTGGGTTGCGTCCTTCTGCTCGCGGAAGTAACGCTCGAGTTCCTCGAACGCTGCGATCGCCTTCTCGCGTTGCTCGAGTGCTCGGAACGATTCCGCGAGGAGCTGGAGCACGGCGGGCGGCGTCCTGTCGATCGACTCACGGAGTAGCTCCCAGCACTGCTCGAGGACCGGAAGCGCTTCCGTCGTGTGCCCCAGCACGATGGAGACATGGATGACCGTGAGCCCCTCCGTCCACTGGTGGCGAGCGATGCAGAAGCGCGCGACCGTGAGCGCATCTTGGATGCTACATCCCACGAGTCGGAAGCGGAGCGCTCCTGCGAGCCTGAGTGCGTCATCGAGATCAGCTGACGTCAGCAATTCGTTCCTCCACCGCTGGGCGAAGACGGCGGTCGCTTTTTCGACCAGGCCATACCGGAGGTAGGTCCGGATCGCGTCCCTCGAGAGCGGCTCCGGCTCCACCGATTGAGCAGTGCTTGCGGGTGCGCCCGCCTCGAGGCGCGCCATCGCTTCGCGGACGGTTGAGATGCGTTCGTCGGTTTCCTCCGCGTGCTGGAGGAACGCCTCGTACATGAGGAGCGCGTCGACCAGCAGGCCGAGCCGTTCGTACAGCTTCGCGAGCGCGAAGCGGACGTCGGCGACCGTCCGTTTCGGGATCCTTCCGTCCTCCGTCGGCGTGTCGCACAGCTTGAGGATCTGCTTGTAGACCGCGACCGCCTTCAGGAAGAACCCCTGCTCCTCGTACTGTCGCGCGACCTTGCGGTAGGTCACGAGCGCCTGCTGGACGTCGTCGCTGCGGGCGTAGCAGTCGCCGAGCTTGAGGAGGAGGCGGGTGTCGTTCGGGAACCGTTCGTGGAGGTTCGCGTAGATTTCGATCGCACGATCGAATCGCCCGCCCTGCACCTCGCGCTGCGCCTCGGCGATGAGCTGGTCGCGCTCGCGGTCGCGGGGCTGTTCCCCATCGGCCGTCGGCGTTACCGCGAGCCGGCCTTCCATCGCGGCCTGGAGTCGCACTGCGGCGTCTTCGGCCGACAGACGGTCGGAGCCGACGCGTCGGAAGACGTCCCCAAGCACGCGGCCGAGCCGTTGCCACCCCTCGAGCTCGCGTTTGAGCCGCTCGACTTGGTTTTGAAGGTCCAAAACGATCGTGTCCATTGCCATCGGAATCTCCTT
>CAZPCZ010000088.1:0-3999 GCA_964585225.1 uncultured Gammaproteobacteria bacterium | reverse complement strand
TCGACGCCGTCCTCGTCCACGAGCGACCACGTTGCAACGGCGTCGATCCCGAAACTCACCCCGAGCACTCGGCGATGCTCCACAGCAGGTTGCATGGGGATGCGTACGGTGAGCTGGAGCACCCACCCCGTACGCTTCTGGACGAGCCGGCTCCATGCGATGTGGAGGTTCGGGTTTCGGAGGATCCGCTCGAGTCGTTTGCGGTCGCCGCTGAGCGGCACGAGGACGTCGCGCTCGCGTCTGCGCCACCGCACGCCACCGTCGAGCGGCAGTGGATGGAGGGCGAGGTCGAGCTGCCGCCCGCTGCGCTCGTGCGCTGCGGCCGCGATCGCACGGAGCGCGTCGTCATCCGCATCGAGGAGCGGGATCGCGGCGTACCACTGCCGGAGACCGGTCGTCCCCTTGCGTTGGACCGCGTCGGGGCGGCTCTGCCGTACGCTTTCGCTCGCGGTGGAGCTCCCACGATGGCGATTGCGCTTCGAGACGCCGGCATCGAATGACGTCGATCCTTCGAGTAGGCGCACCGCGCTGCCCTGCGAGAACAGGAGCGGGATCGGGTGTGGATCCGGGGTCGTCGTCACCGCGAACCATCGCGGATCGTCCACGATGAGCCGGTCGCCGCGCGGGTCGTCCGCCGCGTACTCCCCGGGAAACTTGTCCCGGAGCTTCGCGTACGAGAACGGCGTGAGGTCGGCCACGAGCGCATCAATCGCGTCCTCGTACGCCTGTCGCCGCCGTACGGGATCGCGGTCCTCCACGGTGGGGAACGCGACGTCGCCGCGCACCTTCGAGGACTCGAGCTGTCCGAGGTAGGACAGCACCTGCTGCGCCACCTCTTGGCACACGCCGGCGCGAAGTGCGGGCGGAACCACGTGGAGGAGCTTCGGTGCCGCGTACGTCGCGAGGAGTTGCTGAAATCCGGTCGTCGCGTGGATGCAGTTGATGCCGTGGGTGCGTCGCACGCCGCCACGCTTGAGTTTCCGCTCTCGCCAGGTACCGTCCGCGAGCCGCGCGACCACCCGGAAGCGATCCGTGCCCGGGACGGGTTCGCACGCGGTGAAGCGGTACGCGTTCGAGAAGGGGAGCCGCTCGCCGGTCTCCCTGTCGTGCTTCACCTGTGCGAGGAGAGCGGCGATGCGCGACGCGTGTTCCTTGCCCACCTCGAACGCGAGATCTGCGCTCGCGATCTTCGTTGCATCCTCGACATCGGGCGTGACGACGAGGCGTTCCCTGATGAACGCAAGGAGCGCGGCCGTTGCGTTCGAGACGAGCACAGAGCAGTGCTCGAGTACGCGACGCTTCCAGCGCGACGGTTCGTGGAGCGGTGCCTCGACGACGAGGGAGCTCTGTCCGTCGGCATCTGCGCGTTCCGCATGTTCCCGTTGCCACCACGGGCGCATCACGACGCCTCCACGGTGGCGATGGTGCCGGCAGGCGGCTTGAGTCCGAACTCCACTGCAAACACGAGCGCGCGATCCGATGCGACGTCGAAGAGTCGGCACCACGCTGCGGCGCGCTGCTCGAAGAGCGTCTGGAATCCGCGCCGCGCATGGGTGTCGTGCGGCTCGGCCTTGCAGTGCACTGCGCGCTGGACGAGCTCGCGGTGCACGGCTCGGAGCATCTGCTCGAGCGATACGGGGTCTGGCGGGAGCGTTCGGTCTCGAGCCGACCGCGGCCGTTTGGCATGTGCTGCCATGATTGCGTCCTCCTTTGGGAAGGTGCTCGCTGCGATGTGTCGTTCGACACACGCTGTCCAGAAGGTACCGGAATCGCCGCGCGCCGTCAACCCCCCCTTGACACCCCTCCCCACCCCATGGCACACTCTCCTCGTCACTGCTCCTCACTGAGGAGTGATCCAGTCGCCCCGATGTCCATCGGGGGATTCGTATCCGGCTGGCCCTCACGGAGGTGGCGGTTCCTGCTCACAGGGAACGCCTCGCCTCAGGTCTGGGGGAAAATCCCGCCCGCCTGCACTGCGCGAAAACGCGGTGGGCGGGCACCACGGCTGAGCCGTGGATCCTGCCGTGCTGTAGCTGGGAAGCTCACCACATGCCCCGAGGAGCGCGTGTGGAAACGAGGGAGCCAACACCAAACTCCTGCCTCCTCGTTTCCAGGCATCGCTCCACCCTCCATGGGGACGTGCCTCTCCTGCTTGTAGCTTGAAGCTGGTAGCTGGCAGCTCGGTGGGGCAAGCCATACAGCGTGCGGGAGGGGTGGGTACCAATCCTCTCGCTGTCGGCCGCCTCCCGTTCGTGGGGCAAGCCATGCAACGTGCGGGAGGGGTGGGTACTACGGACACCCAAGTCGCGATCGACTGCTACAGTGGGGAATCCCCTACAGTCTGCGGGAGGGATGGGTACTCAACCCGTGCGCGGATCCCAATCGCGCGCCAGGTGGGGAATCCCCTACAGTCTGCGGGCGAAATTGAAGGCCCCTCCGATGAACATCGGAGGGGCTGCATCATACACTGCGTGCCGAATCCGAGGGTGTGTGTCCAGTGCGCCCAGGCACGAGCACTTCTCGCCCATCGATTGGTGCATGGAGGACGCCGATGCCCGTGCAGAGCCCGTGTGCGTTGAGCGTCTGTCGAATCGTTCGAGCGCATTTCCGATCGATGAGTAACCGCGACGTCTCGATGGCGTACGGTGATTCCCAGTACCGCGCTTGGAGGAGGTGGAGGTGTGGACGACTGCGCATAGGGACCTCTGCAAAAGTCCATTTCTACTGCGCATTCCACATTTCGGCTGCAAAACCGCAACTGCTCCTCCGCTTACCTTTCAGGTAAACATCGTCGCATTTGCGGTTTTTCGCTCGAAATGTGAAATGCTCGTGACGAAAGCGACTTTTGCAGAGGTCCCCATACGATGACGTGGAAACGCTCCCCGATGATCTCGGGGAGCGTCATTCGCTGACTGCGCTGAACGGAGGGATACTCCACTTGAGGATATCCCTCTCGCAAGCTGTAGGAGGATTCCCCACTGGCCGTGCTCGATCGGCTTGGTTTCGGTCAGGTACCCATCCCTCCCACAGACTGTAGGGGATTCCCCACTCGCTCGCGACTCCGCTGCGGTACCGCGCGAAGTACCCACCCCTCCCACATCCTGTAGGGATTGCCTCACGAGAGCGATGTTCCCGAAGGAGAGCGATATCTCCGTGTGGGGTGGAGCGATTCTTGGAAACGAGGGTGCAGGAGCGATGGTTCGGCTCCCTCGTTTCCAGGAGGGCTCCTCGGGGCACGTGGTGGGTCTCCCTACATTGCAGGATCCACGGCTCAGCCGTGGTGCCCGCCCACCGCGTTTTCGCGCAGTGCAGGCGGGCGGGATTTTCCCCCAGACCTGAGGCGAGGCGTTCCCTGTGAGCAGGAACCGCCACCTCCGTGAGGGCCAGCCGGATACGAATCCCCCGATGGACATCGGGGCGACTGGATCACTCCCCCGAGAGGGAGCAACGAGACGAGCATGCCATGGGGAGGGAGGGGGTGTCAAGGGGGGCGATGTTCGATCGCAAAGAGACCTCGGCCGATCGGCCGAGGTCTCTTGTCTCCCCCTCTCTCCCGCGCTTCGGCAGACAGGCGCTCCTCAACATCGGGTGTTTTCTCGTTCAACACCCGATGTTTTCCGCGCTACGCCTCTATACCTTTTACGCCTCCGTCACTTCTCACACCTCAATGACCACCGGCAGCACCATCGGGCGTCGCTGCGTTTTGTGGAAGAGGAACTGGCCGATCTCGTCGCGTATTTTGCCGCGGAGGTACACGTCGTTCGGTCCGGTCTTCGCCTGCGAACCGCCGGACTGCTCGACGATGCCGGTCACCATGCGCCGAATCGCCTCGATGAGCTCCTTGGATTCCTTGAGGTACACGAACCCGCGCGAGATAATGTCCGGGTTCGTCACGAGCTTCCCGCTCTTGCCCTCAATCGTCACGATGACGACGAGCATCCCATCGTCCGCGAGCTGCTTGCGGTCGCGGAGCACGATCTCGGAGACATCGCCGACGCC
>CAZPCZ010000087.1:0-4078 GCA_964585225.1 uncultured Gammaproteobacteria bacterium | reverse complement strand
GCAGCAGGACGAGCGCGAGGCGGCGACGGAGACAGCGGCGGCCGCGCGAGTGGACGCCGAACGCCGTGCCCAGCTCGTGCGCGAGGTGCGGTGGGATGAGTTTCTCGACGGGCTCGATCCGCAGGACGCATCGCTCTGGACCGCGCTCGTTCCATACGCGGAGCTCGACGAGCACTGCAACGCGCTGCCGGAGTGCACGGATGGGCCGACGCACAAGGCGCGGCCGATCATCGTCCGGACGCCCGGCTGGGACAACAGCGTCGCGTACATCGCGATCCTCGGCATCGAGGCAAGGACCCCGCAGGGACACCAAGTCATCCCGCGCATCACGTACTACGTCGGCAACCAGAGCGGCATACTCTGGCGCATGTCCACCGGTGCCACGCAGGCCGAGGTGCGCACGCCGTACACCGACGAGTGGCGTCCGGTCACGCAGTCCGCGTCCGACTGGATGCGAGACGAAGTCCGCACCGCGTTCATCAACGAATGGCGGCGTCGGCTCACCCCACCACGCGCGCAGGCGCTGTAGGAGAGGACATCATGCACTGGATCATCTTCGCACTGCTGTACGCAGTCGTCGGAGCGATCGTCGGCCACGCGTACGCGCTCCTGACCGGAGCAGTCGGACCGACGTTCGGTCACGTCGTCGCGTTGGTCGCCGTCTTCGGGCCGACGCTGCTCATGGTGCTCGCCGGATTCCGGGAGGTCGGGCTCAAGCGCGACTTCCCGCTCGCCCGCGCGGTCTACCACACCGCGATCAGCGCGTTCGTGATGCCGATGGTGCTGTTCGGCGTCGCGCTCATCGCGAAGCTACTCGGGCAGTCGCTCGTCGCACGGATGGCGATGGGGATCGGCTACTGGTCGATTCCGCTCATCTTCGTCACCGCGGCCTCTTACGGCTTCTGGCGCGCCACGAAGCAGTTCGATCGCGCCAAGAACGCGACCGGCGGCCCCGGCAGCACCCCACCGTCCGGCGACGGTGGTACCCGCCCGTCCACCGCGAAGCACGCGGGAGGGGACCGCGCTCTCCCGCCCGGCGCGCTCCGACGTCTCGCCACCGCCCCCGCGCGGTGACCGCGACGGACATCGCACGCTTCTCGAGGCCCCAGACCACCCGGTCCGGGGCCTCTTCCTTTCCCATCCATCCCACCGCTCTTTCAAGCTTCATACCCACCCGTGTTTCTGTCCGTTCAAGAATTGTAGTCAATCCCACCGAATTCAACGATCGTTGAATTCGGTGGGATTGGTCATGATTGGATTGCAAGGATTTGAGGGTCCAGCAGGGGGGATGGTCCAGCAGAATGGTATGGTTGGAGTTTTTGGCTCGGCCCACCCTTTTCAACGATCGTTGAAAAGGGTGGGATTGGGTATACTGGAGTGAGTTGTGGGTGTGAGGGTATGTGGGTAGGTTGATGGGGTGGGAAGCATGGCGGGAAGCATCGTATGCCGATGAAGATGCGGCATCAGGAGAATCTCCAACGAGTAGGATTTGCGACGCTCGGTGTCATTGCGGCGGCGGGCATTGTTGTCGCGGCCGCCATTGTTCCGGGAGCACTCCTCGCGCTCAAGCCGTTCATGCGGCGATCGCGTTCGTTCGAACGGTACGATGTCGACCGTGCACTCAGGCGACTCATGCGGCGGGGGCTCGTGGAGGAGGTGCGGCGGGGGCGCGTCGTGGGATTTTCGCTTACGGATAAGGGTCGCGAGTACCTCGCACGGCACGAGCTCGCGAACGCACAATTCAAGCAACCGAAGAAGTGGGATGGAAGGTGGCGGATCATCACGTTCGACATCTCCGAGAAGCGTCGCTACGTTCGTGATAATCTCCGCACGCACCTCACCCGACTCGGTCTCTACCCGATCCAGAAGAGCGTGTGGCTCTACCCGTACCCGTGTGCGGACCTCGTGCGGCTCCTCAAGGTGGATCTCGAGCTCGGCCGCAACGTGCAGTGCATCACGTTCAAGGGGTTCGAGGATCGCGAGGATGAGAAGCTGTGGCGGCTTCGATTTGATGTGTAGACGTCTCCTGACGCATACGCTTCCGTGCGGTACGATAGATGTGTATGGGATGGTTCTTCTCGAGCGGGAAACGCATCCAACGCAAAGAATTTGAACGCATCCTTCGGGATACTCCATCGCTCGGCGTGGCAGAGCGCGAGTACGTGAAGGGCGTCTTCACGAAGTACCTCTCCGGCGGTGTCTCGAAGGCAGAGGCGGAGCGCGCGGTCCGCGAGCTCAGGCTGCAGACGGGTGATGCGATCGACTCGTACGAGGCAGACGAACTCCGGTCGCGCCTCCTCCGCGTGTTCGGGGAATGAGCGTCGGTTCTCTATGACCGCCGCAGTGGGACTCACCCGGCAGTACAATCCTGGAGGATTGAATACTGCCGGGCTCACGAGCGCGGAAGTTGCGGCGCTGCGTCGCCAGCACGGGCCAAATATCCTCCCGGAGCCAAAGCGGCCGGGAGTGTTCGCCATCGTTGCGGAGGAGCTCCGGAACCCGCTCCTCCTCGTCCTCGCCGGTGCGGCTGTCGTGGCGATCGCGGTGGGGGAGCGCATCGACGGGGCCTTCATCCTCGTCGCGCTCGCGCTCACCGCGGCGTTCGGTATTGCCATGGCGGTCCGTGCGGAGCGTGCGCTCCGTGCGCTCCGGTCCATGCTCGCGCCGACTGCGCGGGTCATCCGAGATGGTCACGAGGCGGAAGTGCCCGCGCGCGAGCTCGTTCCCGGCGATCGCATCGTGCTCGAACGGGGGATGCGTGTGCCGGCGGACGCACAGGTACTCGAGGCGCACGACCTCGAAGTTGATGAGTCGGTGTTGACGGGGGAATCGTTGCCAGTCGCGAAAATGGTTGATGACCTCCTCTCCCTCTCAAGCTCCCCATCCCCTCACAGAGGGGATGGGGAGAGAACATTCGCGGCGCTCTGGCAGGGGACGACGGTCGTGGAGGGGAGCGGGAATGCGATCGTCACCGCGACCGGATCCGCGACGCGGCTGGCGAAGATTGCGGCGTCGCTCGTTGAGCCGCGTGAGCGGACGCCGCTGCAGGAACAGCTCGGCCGGTTGAGCGCGACGCTCACCGTCCTCATCCTCGGGCTCACCGTCGTCGTCCTCCTCATCGGGCTCGCGCGTGGGGTACCGCTCGGCGCCATGCTCACCACTGCGGTTGCGGTCGCGGTTGCCGCGATACCCGAGGGGCTCGCCGTTGCGGTGACCGTCATCCTTGCAATCGGCGCATTCCAGCTCGCTCGCCGGCAGTGTCTCGTCCGCCGGCTCATCGCGGCCGAGACGCTCGGGTCCGTCTCCGTCATCCTCACAGATAAGACGGGGACGATCACGGAGGGCCGCATGCGTGCGGTCGCATTCCGAACGGATGACACCCGGTACGATCTCACGACGGGGAGCACATCAGCTCCGCCACTCCGTCGTGCGCTCGAGGCAGTGGCGGTTGGGACGGATGTCGCCATCGTGAATCCTGAGGATGCCGTTTCGGCGTGGCGATTCCTTGGTTCCGGCACTGAGGCGGCACTCGTCGCCGCGGCCGGGGCGCACGGGATCGATATCGTCGCTATGCGGGAGCAGCGGCGGATCGATCGAGTACCGTTTTCGGCGGATCGAAAGTACTCTGCCACACTTGTCGAGCGCGAGCTCATCCTCATTGGGGCGCCGGAGCGGATTGTTCCGAGGATCCCGGACGGGCTGCGCCACGAGCTTGAGGAGCTCGGTGGAGAGGGGTTCCGACTCGTTGGTGTCGCAGTGGCAGATGTACCAGCGGACGTCAAACGGATCGCAGACCTTGGCGACATCACGCGGAATGCCACGTTGCTCGGCGTGTTCCTCCTTCGCGATCCGCTTCGGGCGGATGCCGCCGGTGCGCTCGCTGAGGCACGCTCGGCCGGGATCCGGACGGTCATGGTGACCGGCGATTACCCGGCGACCGCGCAGCGGATTGCGCGGGATGTCGGGCTCGTTGATCATGAGCCACGTGTGTGTATTGGTGATGCGCTCGGCCGCATGTCCGATGCCGAGCTCCGAGATCGTGTCGGGGAGTTCGATCTCTTCGCGCGTACGGTTCCGG
>CAZPCZ010000086.1:0-4373 GCA_964585225.1 uncultured Gammaproteobacteria bacterium | reverse complement strand
AGGCGCATGGACGAGTACCTGATGCACAGGAAATCCAAGCAGCCGCTCGAGCGGCCGAGCGCCGGTTGTCTCTTTACGAACGTCGAGGTGAATGACCTCACGCCAACGCAGCTCGAACAACTCGATCGCGCAACAGATGGCGCATGGCGCAGTGTTGCACATGACGGTCAGCTCCCGACCGGTTGGCTCATCGAACGACTCGGCCTCAAGGGCCATCGCGTGGGGAATGTCATGGTGTCGGAGAAGCACGGGAACTTCGTCATCAACCTCGGCGGTGGAACCGCGGCAGAGGTGGCGCAGCTCATGGAGGCGGTGAAGGGGAGGGCCCGTGACGCCTTTGGCATTGCGCTTCGCACGGAAGTTCAGTTCCTCGGCCTCTCATAGACGATCGAGATGAACCCCGACCCAAAAGAATGGGCCGGGGTACAATCATGTGGTCAGTAGCGGTGGTTGCAGGCGTTTCCGGAATTGGGTGGCTACGATGCGGTGGCGAGAGCGATGCCAGTGGCGCGCGAGGTATTCATTGATCTCCTCGATGAGCAGACGCGCTTCCTCGACGGCGGGCACCCACCTCGGATCACCCGGGTCGATGCCCGTTTCGCTCGTAAAGAGAGGATTCGTGTACGACTGGATCCAATTGGTGAATCCAGAGAGCGACATGATCGCGACGTCCTCCGCGCGTTCCTCGACTCGTGGCGGTGGCATCTCGGCGATCCCATCGACCCCTTCGTCTTCGAGGCCCGCCCGCCATGCGAGCCCCATGATGATGTCCTGAATGCCGGGAGATTCGGGACTGATACTCACGTACCGTCCGCCGAACTTGAGCAACGCGGCGAGCGAGCGCAGCGTCATCCGCCAGTGCCGGGCGACGGGATCCGCACCGTAGAAGTGCTCCCGCGCGAGCGATGGCGACGGCGCCGCATCGAAGTCAATCACCGCGATGTGGCTGGCGTCGAACGCACACTTCGTGACGACGAGATCCGCCGTGCCACGACGGAGCCACGGCTTCCGTTCGCGGTGCGCGGCAACGTAGGGGCCTCGCACGTTCTGGACTCCGAGGCGCTCGATGCGCGCACGACAGATTTCGGCCATCAGTGGCGAGCAGTCGTACGCACCGAAGCCCACCTTTGGGAATGCCTCCGCGAGGAAGCCGAGCGCGAGCCCGGTTCCACACCCTGCGTCCACGACGAGCTGCGGGCGGGATGCCTCGATGTGCGTCGCGAGCCAGGTGAGGGCCAGAACCTCGATATCGAATCGGCATGACAGCGTGAGCTCGTAGTATGGGGCGAGTGCGTCGCTGTGTGCGCGAACCTCACGGGTTCGGACCGGACGCGCACCGAATGGTGCGCTCGGATTGAAGGTGTCGAACTCATGGTGGCGGAGGTCAACCGGCACGATCGCGGCGACCTCTTCCTCCGTGCGAGACACGAAGCCCTCGCGCTCGAAGTACGCGCGGACGCGGTCTCTCCACAGATCCGTTCGATCGTTTCCCATGGGCACCCTCCTCATCGAAATGAGCTAGGGGAAGCCTAGCCGGTTCCCGTGCCATCGTCAACTTTATGCTTGACTTGACACGCTCGCGATTCCATGCAAATATCTGCTCAGCTATTTCACCAAGATTGGGAGGGAATCATGAGCATAGGTTCGGTCGACGTCACCGAAAAGCTCGAGGCACTCATTCGCGACATCGGAATGCGTGTCCCGCAGCTCGCGCACGTTGCGACGGCATCGATCGCATGCCTCGTCCGCGCTCCGCGATCGCACACACGTTGCCGTGTCTGGGCGACGACGTACTTCCGAACGGGATCGCAGCGGGCGTGGGACGCCGTGCGTACGCAGCCGTACCTCATCGATGGGATATGGTACGTCTACGTGATCGTGTTCGACGCGCGGTTGTTCTTCCGGGAACCTCCGGTTGAGCGGCTGAAGACGGTCGTCCACGAACTCTGGCACATCCATCCTTCGGCAGATGGGCGCCGTCGACCCCAGCGGCACGGAACGCGCTTTGAGGCGGCGGTGAGCGCATGTCTCAATGCCTACCTCGCATCCGCGCCGTCAGAGCAGTACGCGTGGCTCCTCGCGATGCGTGACGGAGATGCGGTAACCGCGCGGGTGCCCCTGCGGAGGAAGTGGCCAAGGCGGCTTCGCCTCATCGTCCCGTGGTCGACGGCGACCGTTGGGGTCCCCCTGCGTGTGTTCGATGGGATACGGACCGCGCGTCGGGCACTCGTGCTCGATGCACAGCGCGCGGAACCCCGCTTCACGTACCGCTGCACGCGTGATCACGTCGCACGCACGTGGGGTCGCCTGAAGCGCGTGAATGCGTACTGCAAAGCCTGCCATGACGAACACGGCGATTTCATTCCGTTCGTGCTCGCCACGGAGGTGGTAGCGTGAACGCCATCATCGGAACGGTCCGGCATATCGCCGGGCCGTTCTCATTGTGCTACGCTCGATGTCTATGCCGCCACGCGTCATCACCATCACCAAGGCCGACGGATCGCGTCAGCGGTTCAGCATGCGGAAGCTCGAGCGGAGCATTCGACGAAGCGGTGCGTCTCGCAGCGTCGCGCGAATGACCGTCGAACGTGTCGCGCGGCAGCTCCGTGACGGCATGACGACCGCACAGATTTTTGCACTCGTGCGTCAGTTCCTCCAACGCGGACGGGAGCACGGTGCTGCCGCGCGCTACACACTGAAGGACGCGATGCACCGGCTCGGACCCGCCGGGTACGATTTTGAGAAATACGTCGCCGAGATCCTCCGCGCGTACGGGTATGACGCGGTACTCCCGGACCTCATTCACGGCATGTGCGTCGAGCACGAGGTCGACGTCGTGGCGCGCAGAGACGGCGAGACCGCGATGGCGGAGTGTAAGTACCGCAATGCCCCGGGGCTCCACGTCCACCTGAAGGACGTCATGGCGACCTGGGCGCGATACGAGGATCTCCGCGAGGCGCATGCGAAGCGGCGGCACCGATTCAATTTCACGGAATGCTGGATCGTGTGCAATACGAAGATCACCGGCGACGGCCTCAGATTCGGGACGTGTAAGGGGATGCGGCTCATCGGCTGGCAGTACCCCCGCGACGCGGGACTCGAACGGATGATTGAGGAGAAGCACCTCTACCCGATCACGGTCCTCCGGACCGTCACCCCGCCCGTGCAAGAGCGGCTTGCATCCGCAGGGATCATGCTCTGCCATGACCTCACCGCAGTGGATTCCGCGACGCTCGCGCGACGCACCGGGCTTCCTGCGGCCGCGATCGACCGCGCTCGGAATGAGGTTGCGGAGGTACTCCGATGCTGAGTGTGGTACCATGAGCTCGTACCAGTATGCCGAAATCGTCCGCTCGGACATTCGATGACGCACCGCGACGTGGGCGTGCGAGCGACCCTCGTCCCTACTTTTTCCAGCGAGGCCCGCTCGATGTGTTCGAGGAGGCGTTCGGCGAGTTGCTCCGGCAGAAGCCTGCGGCTGGGCATACCATTGATGCGGTCCGTCTCGACGAGCTCGAGGTGCTCCGCGAGCAGCGCTGGACGCTCTTCACGTACGATTCGGGCATGCAGCGGCTCTTCGGTGGCGACTTCGACGCGTTCTGCGCCGCGATGGATAACCCCACGCTCATGCACCAGCGACTCGAGGAACGCCTCCGCCGTCTGACCTCGGAGCAGCGCCACGCGTCCGATGGAGTGGAGGATGAGGGCATGAGCCTCCTCCCGGGGTGGGATGACCATGCCGTGCCGGCACGACAGTGGGAAGCGTCGCGTCCTGCGCCGCGCCCCCGCACGGAACAGCCGTGTGCGGACTGCGGCGAGGTGCATCGTGCGGAGGATGGCAAGGAGCCGACGCTCGATGACGATCCAATCTACAATGCCGCGTTCCGATGGGTGTGTCGTACCGACCGTTGGAGCCGTCGAACATACTTCGAACAGCGCGTGCGCGACCGCGACCTGTTCCGCGTGCTCATCAACGCGCCGCTCGTCCCGACGAAGGTCGCCTTCGCGTTCCCCGGCGGGCGCGATGGTGATCTGGTCGGACTCGAGGTGTCCGCAATCGGGTACCGCCAGGCGTCCATCTTCCTCTCACGAACGATCGAGTCGCTCCTGAGCTGCTACGGGAAACACATCGGTCGGGCGGATACCGTCCACCGCCTCACGGATGATGGTCGCGAGCTCCTCGCGGACATTGAGTCGAAGCTTGCAGAGATTGATGCCGAGGTTCGGCACCGAACAGAAACCCCTTGACGAGGCTAGGAATTTGCGGTACGGTGAAGGAAATCCTAGGATAGAACTAGGATTTTCTCGTTGTAGAGCGAACTATGACAACGCCACTGGCGAGCACCATCGAACTATCCCGCTACTTTCGAATT
>CAZPCZ010000085.1:0-4572 GCA_964585225.1 uncultured Gammaproteobacteria bacterium | reverse complement strand
TGTGGAGGAGCCATCGTGCTCGGTTAAGGAATGCGGAATGTTCCAGAACAATGTGGAGGAGCTCTTCGCAGAGCACTGCGAATGCGAAATCAGGAGAAGGGAATCGGTCGCCGAGGACGACGATTCCTGGTACGGCCTCACCGAGGTCATCGAGGCCGGGGATGATCACGCAGGAGAGGTGAGCGGGCGGGTGGAGGTGTGCACGTTGCAGCCAGCGTTCGATCGTCGGGTGGTGGGAGCGCCAGCGGTCCTGGAGTTCCCGTCGGAGTGATGCTGCGCGGTGCGGCGCAACCGTTCGGGCGTGCGTCTGGAGGAGCGTTGCGATCGGTTTCGCGCCGATGGCGAGCGATTGAGCGAGCGCACCGTGGAGCGACGCGGTGGTTCGCGCGCGGAGGCAGCCGACCTTCACCCAGCGCCAGAGCGCGTAGCCATCAAGCACCGCGCGCGCGTTGTCCACCGAACGAGCGGAGAGGCGGAACCGTTGCTCGATTCGTCGGCGTTGCCTCGATGTCGGCATGCCGAACCCATCACGGAGCTCCGCGACGATGCCGAGCGCGTAGAGCGTCGCAACGAACGGCGGCGCAGTGGAGAAAGTGAGGCGCATAGCTCTCGCTCCGAGCACTTCGTACTGTAGCACAGAAATTCGAACTACGGCTCAGTTGGTTGGCCCCCATCTTCAACTACGCGCTGGAGTGCTGCAAGGTCTCGCGGTGGCTTTGTTGCGAGGTGCTGCTTCCACTTCGGGAGGAGTCGTTCCATGAGCGGGGAGAGGTGCGAGTGACCGACGAATGGCGGGTACGTCCCTCCATTGAGCTGCACGCGCAGCTCGTTATCTGCGATGAACTGGATGAGCGCGTGGTTGAGATCATTGCGTTCGAAGTACGCGTGGAGGATTTCATGCCACAGGCAGACTGTCGTGTAGTTCGGCCAATCCTCGTGGTGTCCCCACGCGATGTGGGCATCGTCGATGAGGTGCCCGTTCCTCAAACTCGGGTGGGTGATGTAGACGACGAACGCCCGGTCGAGGTCAAAGCCGGTGAGGTCGCGGACGATCTGCGTGGTTCGCTCGCGGTTGTTCTCCCATTGCTCCGCACAGAATTCGAGATAGCGCTCGGTCTCCCCGCGGAGTTTCTGGAATGGCAGCGATCGTACGACCGTTTGGAAAAACTTCGGGAGCTCGGAGACGATTGCTTCGATGTTCGAGATGACGTGAGGATAGAGGCGGCCAGCGAGGAGGTCATAGGTTGGTTGTGAGACGCGCCACGCCTCATTCTGCACGTCCACGACCGTCGCGTTGTGCGGTGACGCAGAGAACGCACTCGGTCCCATGCTCGCGAGCGTGTGCGCGAGGAGGTACCGGTCATCAATGGTGAAGGTGAGGCGCATAGTAGCAGTTTTCACCATCGCACATTTCTCTACACGGTGCAACATTTCACCGCTTCCGGATTCCTGCTTGATCCAGACAGAAAAGGGAAGAGGCGGACTGACATCGCGTCGGTCCGCCTCTCGTCGTCGTTTGTCGTGCCCGTGTCACTCCCGGTAGGTCGGGAGGTCGGGGAGGTCGGGGCTACATTCGTACAGCGAGAGACCCCGTACTGCCTGCAGGTCGGGAGATCGGGGGCATGCTCGCAGGTCGGGGGCTTGCCGTTCAGCATGAGCGCCCCGTACGGTATTGCGATGACCCGCGCGGTCTCATCGAGCGCCAGGTGGGTCTGCCGCACGTAGGGCCAGTAGGCACCCGATTGCTGGAGCAACCCGGACGCGAGTTCCTTGTGGAGCTCGGTCCTTGTGGCCTCGATCGCCGCGAGGGCCGCCTGCGGATCACGCCGCGATTCATCGCGGCTCCGGCTGGAATTGTTGCACGAGAGCAACACGCCCAGCAACGCACATCCGTACATCATTCGCATCGGTGGTACCTCCTCCTCTGGTGGTTGTTTGGTTATGGTGGACGCAACCTGGGAAGAACCCCCAATACTACCACATTCCCGCGCTCCCGTCAACCATCCCGCGGGTCTCCCCGAGTTCTCCAGCCCATCCAACCTTTCGGCCGAAAGGTTGGATGGGGTGAGGATGCAGATTGAAGCCGCTGCGTGGACGCTTCCGAATCCATGAGCGATACTGGTTCATGGCTCCTTTCCAATCGGAGGATCATGATGTGTACGCGTGCGAACGCACTCCTTGCCGCACTGCTCGCCGCCGCGCTCCTCGCAACCGACGATTCCATTGAGCTACCCGTAGGATCCTCTCCTGCTCTCAAGCACGTGCATCCGCGTCCCACGACGTGGCGCGAGATGAGCATCAAGTCGTACGAGCAGCCGATCGCCGGCGACCGCATGGCCACGCTCCGGTTCGATCCCGACCTGCCGACGACGACGGCGTACACCGTCGAGCGTGTCGTGGAGGGCGATCCATCCCGAGTCATTGCCTACGTACCCTGGGTGCACGACCATCCCAGCGCGCCGCCGATGCTGGAGGCATACCTCGTATCGCTCATCGAAGTCTTCATGCTGCTGAGTACGACTGCGATAGTCGTTGGGATCGAGGGGAGTAGCGTGGGAGAAAATCTCCATGAGGAGTTTCTGGAGATTGCCGAAGCACTCGAACTGTGCGATGCGTCGGATCTCGTGCGTTCGACCGAAGATGACGCGCTCTGTGATGACCTCGCCGCATTCCAGGCGGAAATGTACGCTAGTGGGACCGAGCGCGTGCTTTCGACATTCGCCATGGCGGCCACTGTTCCCATCGTTGGCGTTGACGACACGACACTCATCGCATCGGAGTCGGACGATCACATGCGCGATCGCCTTCGCTCCGAGACAGCCGTCCACAACGTGCTCAACGAGCTCGATGCGCGGGGCGGCGGGCGTGCGGTGCTCCTCTTCGGGATGGCCCACCACCACGACATCGAGGAAGCGGCGCGACGTGCGGGGGCGACGCTCGACCTCGTGTGCATGCCGCACCTCTGTCGCGCGGCGACCCCGTGAGGACTGCTATGAGCGAACCCAACGCAAGATGCGTTGGGTTCTTCGCGTTCGCGGTGTGTCGCGTTGTTCGATCATCGGCACGACGGGAGGTCGGGATCCTTGCAGCAGATCGGGGGGAGCCAGCGGCCATCTGGCGCGGTGCACTCCGGGTTCTCTGGGCCGTAGCGTTCGGCGATTTCTCTCGCACTCCGAAGCGAGGCGCGTGATGCCTCGATGGCCGCATCGGCGGGGATCGGCAGGTCGGTCGTTGCGCGCGCATCGGCGATGACGAGGAGCGTTAGCGTGCTCGTGAGTCGAACCGTCACCACGGAGCGATCGTTCACGCGGTCAACGGTGACGCGCCCGATCGCGCCGGCACCATGGAACGCGCCGACCGACTCCACCGCCGCGTCGTCGAAGTGTCCGCTGTGTTCCTCTTCCTTCGATCTCTTGATGCGTTCGATGGCGCGACGGTCGGAGACGCGGAATCGCGGGTGCACGCGAAGCGCCGTCTCGATCGCGGACGTCATCGCGCGGATCCACGGCGACGTCGGTTCGACGAACGCGACGGTGAGCGGACCCGGGGACTCGGCGTCCGGTTTCGCGCGCGCGACGAGATCGGGGAGGAGCTGCGCGACGAGGCGGTCGAGCGGGTACTCGGACGTCGCGAGCGCGACGACGCGCTCGTCGAACACCTCGTTCCTGGTCCGTTGGACCGCGGCTGCGCGCTCGCGTGCCATGGCGTCGCGGTGTCGTTCGTCGAGCGCTGCCGTTTCCTCGGGCGTTGGACGTTCCTGAGAGTGCACGCAGTTCGATGCGGCGATGCCGAGGAGCAGTGGTCCGAGTTTCTTAGCGGTTCGCATGGTGTTCCTCCTCCGCGGTTGTGGTGCCGATGGTGTGGGAAAGATACGAAAAGGGCACTTCGAGCATGCCAGGACCGAATCCGCGTGTCAACCATGCGAGGGAGCGGGGTGTGAACCGCCATCGGAACGAGCTATACTGGTCTCAGGAGAACCGAATAGCAACCATGAACGTGGATAACTCCTCGGCCACCGCGTACCGATCTCCGATCCAGCGATGGATGTGGGGCGTCTTCGCGTTCCTCCTCGTGGCGCTCAGCGCGGCGTCGGTGCTCCTCATGCCGCTCCCCGCTGCCGCCGCAGGCGTCGGAGACTGGATCAAGGAGATGATCGCGCTCATCCTCTCGAGCTTCGTCTTCATCCTCGGGAAGCTCCTCCTGCTCGCGATCTACATCCTCACGATGGTCGCGCAGTACAACCGGTTCATCGAGGCCGCGGCGGTCATCAACGGGTGGGTCATCGTGCGGGACCTCGCGAACATGTTCTTCATCGTCATCCTCCTCATCATCGCGTTCGCGACGATCCTGAACATCTCGAGCTACCAGTGGAAGGCGATGCTCCCACAGCTCCTCATCGCGGCGATCCTCATCAACTTCTCGAAGCTGATCGCCGGTATCCTCATCGACGTCTCGCAGGTCGTCACGCTCACGTTCGTGAACGGCTTCGCTGCGGCCGCCGGTGGGAACTTCGGGCAGATGTACCAGATCCAAGGGCTCCTCACGCAGCAGCCGCCGGTGCCCGGGGCGCCG
>CAZPCZ010000084.1:0-4630 GCA_964585225.1 uncultured Gammaproteobacteria bacterium | reverse complement strand
GTTCCACCGGCTCCAAGACCACGTGTGTCGCCCCGTCGAAGCGCGGATGACGAAACTCGTAGAGAATCCTCCCGTCCGCCAACCGCTTCAGGCGCTCCTCCGCGCCTTCGCGGCGCCGTAGCCGCTGCTCCGGCGGCGCAGGCGCGAACGGCGGCCGCAGGATGTAGCGACAGAGCAGCCCCAATCCCTCCCGATCCGTCGAGGAGATCCGGACTCCCGCGTGGAGACTGTAGCCTTCCGCTTCCGCGGAGAACGGCTTCTTCTCCCACGCGCCCCTCTCCTCCACCCGCTGGCCCAGCACCTCGACACGCCGGGGTTGATCGGAAAGCGCGACCCACTGACGAATCGACGCTGCCTTGAAGAGATCGAGCGTCTCAGGCTCCTCGAGCGATTCCGAGGCGGCTTGCGACGCCTCCTCGGCCGAAAGCGCCGAAAGGCATCCATTCTTGGCGAGGAGCTTCGAAATCCTCCTCTGGACCTGCTCAAGGACCTCCACCAGATCTTCCTCGGACGGTGGCGGGAGGGGATGGAACGCCAGCGGCTCGTTGGGCCCGGACGGCGTGTACACGCCGTCGACCACGATCGAATGGAAGTGAACGTTGAGGCACCGACCGCCACAACACCATAAGTTTGAAGGTGACGGTCTACTACCCGTTCCATCCCTTGCACCTGAGACAACTCGATCTGGCCGGCAAAGCGCGGCTCGGCGACGGGGCGGTCACCGTCGTCGATCCGTCGGGCATGCGTTTGAAGATTCCGTTGTGGATGACCACGCGGCAGGCAGGAGGCTACGAGGTCTCGCCGGAACCGGAGATCAGCGCCCGAGCCCTGCTGGAACTGACCGTGCTGCTCGCTTTAGCCGAGGAGGATCCCGCGCCCGGCGGTAGCCTCTCCGAAACGGGCGCACGCCCGGGAAAGCGAGAAGGCCGTGAGACAACGCCTGTTCGAGTTCGTGGCTGACTACGTCGCCGAGTCCGGCATCGTGCTGGACCCGAGAATCGAGGAGGAACTGATCGCGCGAATGGCCGAGGCGATCGTCGCGGTCATCGAAGCCGAAGGAGGGCAGGACGATGAAGAACATCGCGCAGAGTCATAAGATCACGCCGACGCACCTGGAGCGCAAGGCGGTCGTATACCTGAGGCAGTCGTCGGAGCGGCAGGTGCAACAGAACAAGGAAAGCCAGAGACTGCAGTACGCCGTGGCGGATCGAGCGCGGCAACTGGGATGGAAGAACGTCGAGGTCATCGACGCGGACCTGGGCTCCAGCGCGGGGGTCGGGGCGGCCAAGCGCGAAGGCTTCGAACGACTAGTCGCCTCGGTGGCGATGGGGGAAGTCGGGATCGTGTTGAGCCGGGAGGCCTCGCGGCTATCGCGGACGGACAAGGACTGGTGCCGACTGCTGGAAGTCTGCGGGATTTTCGGGACGCTGATCGGGGATGCTGAGCAGGTCTACGATCTCAAGCAGATGGACGACCAACTGGTGCTGGGGATCAAGGGAACGCTGAGCGTCGTCGAGCTGAACATTCTGAAGATGAGGATGCACGAGGGGAGGGAGGCGAAGGCCCGGCGAGGGGAGATGGTCCGGATGGTCCCAGCCGGCTACGTGCGCGACGGGAAGGACAAGGTCGCCAAGGATCCGGATCGGCGGGTGCAGGAAGCGATCGAGATGATCTTCCGGAAATTCCGCGAGACACGGAGCGCACGACAGACGTTTCTATGGTTCCACGCGGCGGGAATGGAGCTTCCGGTCAATCGGCGGGAGGCCGGGCAAGTGCGGATCGCCTGGCAGTTGCCGACGCACTCATTCATTGCCCACGTGCTGCAGAACCCATTCTACGCGGGGGCGTACTTCTGGGGCCGGCGTCCGACCGAGACGGTGCTGGTGCAAGGGCGGCTGCGTCGTCAGTCGGGCAAGGTGCGCCGACCCGAGGAGTGCAAGGTCTTTCTCTGGAAGCATCATGAAGGATATATTGACCGCGAGACGCTCGAGGAAAACCTGAAGATCATGCGCGGGAACAACATGAAAGTGGAGAGCGACGAGTCGGTCGCGCCGATCCGCGCCGGGCAGGGGATCTTGGTGGGACTCGTGCGGTGCGGCCGATGCGGGCGAAAATTGCATGTGCGGTACTGGGGCAAAAGCGGGACGGCGGCGCGGTACCTGTGTGACGGGGATTATCAATTGGGAGGATCGTACTGCTTGGCGTTCGGAGGCAGCACCGTGGACCAGACGTTCGGACAGGAGCTGTTGAGAGTGCTGTCGCCGTTGGGAATGAGGGCGGCGGTGAAAGCGATCGAGCGCCGCAGGTTGGGGGACGACGAGCGGCGTCGGGCCGTGGCGCGGCAGATGGAGCAGGTCGAGTACGAGGCGAAGCGGGCGTTCGAGCAGTACAACGAAGTGGATCCCCGGAATCGCCTGGTGGCGGAGGAACTGGAGCGGAGGTGGAACGAAAAACTGCAGCGGGTGGAGAATCTGAAAGCGACGCTGGCGGAGATGGATCGGCAGGTCCGGCCGCTGACGGAAGGGGAACAGCAGAAGATCCTGGACCTGGGGGAGAGATTCTCGAAGGTGTGGGAGGGCACGGACTGCCCGGTGGAACTGAAGAAGAAGATCATCCGGACAGTAGTCGAAGAGATGGTGGTGAATCTGGACGAAACGGGCAAGCGGCTGGAGTTCATCATTCACTGGAAGGCCGGAAGCCACACCCGCTTCGAGATGGAGAAGCCGCGATCCGGCGTCGGGCGCAAGACGTCGATGGAGGATGTTGACGTGATCCGCCGGATGGCGGTGCGATACGGAGACGACGAGATCGCGCGCGTACTCAACAAGCTTGGCCGGAGGAGCGCCACGGGTAAACGGTGGAACGAGGAGCGGGTGAGGGCGACGCGCAAGACGTACTCGATCGATGGGCGGAGGCGTTCGACGCCCGATCCGGAGATTCTGACTCTCGGCCGGGCGGCGAAGTACGGCAGCGTGAGCGACACGACGATCAAGCGATTGGTGGACTCCGGAGTCTTAAAGAAGGAGCAGGTCGCGCCGTGGGCGCCGTGGGAGATTCGCCGCTCGGATTTGGATTCGCAGCCTGTGCGCAGCATTCTCAACCGCCTTCGACAGACCGGAAAACTTCAGATCGAGGGGGACAGTTCAGACGTTCAGAGATTGATCTTCCCTGAGCCCCAATGACTTGGGAGAGGCAGGTATTATGAGCGACGCATCAGATTCAGGGAACTTCCGAAGCGTTGAACCGCCGTGACCGCGCCGAAAGCCGCGTCGCGGGCGCGCCTTACCCCGGCGCGGCGGCGTGAGTTTCGAAATACTTCGTCGATGAAGATCTTGAGCGCTTTCGAGAGGAGCTTCGCATCCCGCGCAAAGTCGTATCGCACCGCCCAAGGCACCGAGAGCACCCACTGGCGCACAGGCTTCTTGGGCAAGACTGCGTCCACGAGATGTGCCGCCGTATCCGCCATGCGCCGACCCGCGCACGAAGGGCAGATCGCGCGCTCCTTACAGGAGAACGCAACGACGGTATCGTGTCCGCAGCCGGGACAACGAACCCGCCAGAAGCCCTTCTGGAGAATTCCGCAATCGAGATATTTCCGGAAGGCATTGCGGACATACTTCGGAAGTCCTCGCGACCGCGCATCGATCATCGCGAGGAACGTCTCGAGGTGCTCCTGCACCACCTGGTAGAGCACCGTCTTCTCCGGCTCGCGGCGCGCGTAGAGAGCGGCCACCACCCCGCGTCTTCACGCAACGAGCGTGCCTTGCATTTGGAAGCGACCTTTGCGGTTGGATCATCGTCGTGTTACTTTTCGTAACATCGCGCGTTACGTTTCGTAACAGAGGCCCGCTTGGAGACGCCCAGGGCTTTCGGATTTCATCCCCTTGAACCGCTTTTCTTCGGAGCCGCGAGTGAACGTCATCGGCCCAGATACCAACGCCGATGATCCCGGCGGTTCCGGCCATGACCCAGACGCTCGATGGCGTTCCCAGCCGCGCGATCCGCCGCCTCCTTGGGCGAAACCCCTGAGCCCACGGCCTCGCGGTATCCCTTCCGATACCCCTCCTGTGCCGCGGCGCGGCGCGCGCCGTGGGTCCCCAAGACGCGGCCTCCGGCGGCCCTCATCGCGCGGGCGTAGGCAGAGCGGTACCCCTCCTTGTCGGCCAAGCGGCCAGGGTAGAACGTGAGGTACGCCTTCAGCGCGCGATGTAGCTTGTCTGAAAGCGCAAAGGCCTGCTTCTTTCCGCCCTTCCCGATGAGAACGATTTGCCTATTGTCCCGAAGCGACGTGGCCGTGACTCGTTCGGTCGCGGAAATCCTCCGGCAGCTCGTCTCCCGTTGGAGTCGGGCGGCCAAGTGATAGGCCCGAGGATCGCCCGTCCGGTCGAAGTGCTGGGCGTCCCACACGCGAAGGATCTCTATCGCGCGTTCGAGGCTTACAACGGAGGGAGTCGCCCGCGCCGGCTTCGCGAGGAGCCCGGCGCGAGTCAAGTCGCCGATCTTCTTCGAGTAGCGTGCCGCGAGACCCACGAAGGCCTGGGACTTTCCAATCAAAGCGCCCAGCTTCGACAGTGCACTCAGAGTTTGTGAAGCAATCGGATTCAGCGCTGAGTTGGAGTCGAAGGACGCT
>CAZPCZ010000083.1:0-4637 GCA_964585225.1 uncultured Gammaproteobacteria bacterium | reverse complement strand
CTCGATGTCCATCGTCCGTTCATCGATCAGATCGCCTGGCCATGCGCGAAAGACGGATGCGGCGGAGCGATGAAGCGATTTCCCGAGGTCGTCGACGTCTGGCTCGAATCCGGCTGCATGCCATTCGCTCAAACGCATTGGCCGTTTGAAGCTGCGCACTCCCACCCCCCCACCCCCCCCCTCCCGGAGGGAAGTGGGGAAACAAAAAGGAATTTCTCCCTCTCCGATGGCCATCGGAGGGGGGAGCGAGAGGGGGAGGGTGGTCAGGTGTCAGGTGTTACGCGTCAGGTGTCGCCGCCCGCTCTCTATCCCGCCGATTACATCAGCGAAGCCATCGATCAAACCCGCGGCTGGTTCTACACGCTCCTCGCGGTGGCCACCGTCCTCGGGTGGGAGGCGCCGTACAAGAACGTCATCGTCCTCGGCCACCTCCTCGACAAGGATGGACAGAAGATGTCGAAGTCGAAGGGGAACGTCGTGAAGCCGCTCGAACTCATGGAGCGGTACGGCGCCGACGTCGTGCGGTGGTACATGGTGGCCGTGAATCAGGCATGGGACCCCAAGCTTTTCTCCGAGGTGGATCTCAAAACGATGTCGAACAAACCCTTCGGCACTCTCCGAAACCTCCTCTCCTTCTGGGAGTTGCACGGCGGTACGGCGCAGCCGCGTTGGTCGATCGCGCGCGGGGAAACATCGGGTGTTGACGATCAAAAAACACCCGATGTTGAGGAGCGCGCTGGTTTCCTCCTCGATGCCTGGCTCCGTGCCCGCGCGCGACAGACGTACGACGCAGTCACGAACCATCTCGATGCGTACGAACTTACCGACGCCGCGCGTGCGATCGGAGAATTTGTAGACGATTGCTCCACGTGGTGGCTGCGGCGTTCACGGGAGCGATTGAAAGATGGCGACACGTCGGCGCGTGCAACCTTCACCGCCGCGCTGCAGGCGCTCGCTGTCCTCCTCGCGCCGTTCGCGCCGTTTCATGCGGAATCCATTTGGCAAACGCTGCGTTCGCGCTCCTCAACACCGGGTGTTGGCGGAGAAACACCCGGTGTTTTCCCGCGCTCCGTCCACCTCGCAATGTGGGAACATGCGCGACCTCCGGCTGCCGATAGCGACGCGCAGCTCCTCCAGCAAATGTCGGAAGCCCGCCGCACCTGCTCGCTCGGCCTTGAAGCGCGTGCGCAGGCAAGCATCCCAATCCGCCAACCACTCGGTGCCGTACATCTCTACACCTCTACACCTCTACACCTGAACGATGCACTCCTCGATCTTATCAGAGAGGAACTCAATGTGAAATCGGTAACCGAAGCAGCGGGCGATGGGACACTACGCGTCGTCCTCGACACCGCCCTCACCCCCGAGCTCAAACGCGAGGGCATGGTGCGCGAACTCACGCGCGCCGTGAATAACATCCGGAAGGAGATGGGCCTCGCGCCGTCCGATCGCATCCGTGTCACGTACCGAACGGACGACACCGAACTCACCGCCGCGATCGAAGAGCACCGATCGCAACTCGATCGCACAACCGTTTCAATGTTTTTCCCTTCCAGCGTGGAGGGGGAGCGGCCTGCCCGCCGAAGTGCGGGAGAGGGGGAGAGGGGCGCAGCGCACGAACTCCACATCGGCACTGCCACCATCACCCTTGACATCACCAAGGAGGCATGATACGGTCGCAGTGCACCTTTTCGAAAGAAGAAGGAGGAATGGGCAATGGCAACAACGCAGGAAGAAATTCGCGACTGGCTCCACGAGGGCAGGCAGAAGGGCGCGACACACGTGATCGTCGTCTGCGACACGTTCGATAGCGGAGACTACCCGGTGTTCGTCATGCCGGGCGAGGACGTCGCCGAGCGCGCCGTCGAATTCGACGGCCAGAACATGCAGAAGGTTATGGAGGTCTACGACCTCTCACTCGACGTCGAGATGCAGCTCCGCGAGGAACGTGCGTACCATGGATACACCCCGGGGACCCCGGAGCTGAGCCCGCTGACCGCCGGCCTCCTCCGTGCCGCGACGAGGGCGAAGGCGTGAGCCCGCAAGACGTGAAGACCCCCGCACCGTTCGGTGCGGGGGTCCTGATATCCGCACATGACTCAACTCAGCCAATGGATCTGCCTTGACATTTCGATGAAGAGCTGCTAAGGTTGGCGGATTCTATGGCGACGTACTTGGTCACGGGCGGCGCGGGATTCATCGGCTCGCATCTCGTGGAGGCGCTCCTCAGCGCTGGCCATCGCGTTCGCGTACTCGACAACTGTTCGACGGGGAATCGTGACAACCTCCCGCTCCGCGCAGAGCTCACCGTCGCAGACATCACGCAGTACGACGCGATTCGCTCGGCGTTCCATGGCGTCGACGGGGTGTTCCACGTCGCCGGGCTGCCGAATGTCCAGCGATCCATGGATCAGCCGAAGGAGACGCACGATGTAAACCTCACCGGCACGCTTCACGTGCTCGAAGCCGCGCGTGCTGCGGGTGTCCGTCGCGTGGTCTTCGCATCGTCCGCGGCGGTGTACGGCGATCAGGATGCACCCCCGTCCCACGAGGAGATGGCGCCGAAGCCGAAGAGTCCATACGCGCTCCACAAGCTCGTTGGTGAGGAGTACTGTCGGTCGTACGTGCGGATGGGCGCGATCGAGACGGTCTGTCTCCGATTCTCGAACGTGTACGGGCCGCGTGCATCCGAGGCGGGCGCGTACGCGAACGTCATTCCGATCTTCCTCCGGCAAGCCGCCGCGGGGCAGCCGCTCACGATCACGGGAGACGGCGAGCAGACGCGCGACTACATTCACGTGACCGATGCCGTTCAGGCCGCGATTGCTGCGATGACGCGGTCGACGGTTGGGAAGGGAGAGGCCATCAACGTGAGTTCGAACGAGGAGTGCAGCGTGAACGACATCGCTCGCCTCATCGGTGGGCCAGTCCAGCGCATCGCACCGCGCATCGAACCGCGACGCATGCGCCTCAACAATCGTCGCGCCCAGGAACTCCTCGGGTGGGAGCCGCATGTTGCGCTCGCAGACGGAATCCAGGATCTCCTCGCGTTGCGCGGTATCGGTGCTACACTGGTTCCGTATGCGATACACGATGCAGCCCACCGTACCGTTCCATGCGAACGTCGACGCGATCGTCATCCCACTGAGCGAAGCGTCTGCGAAGCAGCTCCCGACCGAGCTCAAGCCGCTCGATCGCGTGCTTGATGGCCTCCTCACCGCCGCGCTCGCGCTCAAGGATTTCAAGGGGGAGGAGCACACGACGTTCACGCTCCTCTCGAATGGGAAGATCCCCGCGGCACGCATTCTCCTCGTCGGCATTGGAAAGCCGAAGGACCGGACGCTGCTCGAATGGCAGCATGTCATTGGGATTGCCGCGCGGACGCTCCAGGCCGTGAAGGCAACGCGTTGGGCGCTCGTCCTTCCACAGAAGGCGCGCCGCGCGTTTCGACCGGATGACTTGGGCCGCATGACGGCGAAGGGTATCCTCGTTTCGACCTACCACTTCACGCAGTACAAGTCCGATGCGAACGCAGCGCTTCCGTTGCCGGAGGAGATCGTGGTCGGGCCGCTGACGGCTGCGGAGCGCCGACGGTTTGAAGCCGGCGCCCGTGAGGGCGTCATCGTTGGCGAAGCGATGAACTGGATGCGCGATTTCGGCAACATGCCATCCTCGGACGCAACGCCGACCTTCCTCGCCAAGCAGGCTGCTGTCCTCGCAAGAACCGATAAACGATTTCACCTCAAGGTCATCGATCGGTCCGAGATGGAGAAGCTCGGCATGGGCGCGCTCCTCGGCGTCGCACGCGGCGCCGCGACGCCACCGGTGTGCATCGTTTTGGAATGGCGGGGGGCATCCGCCCCCCGGGCGGCGAATGCCGCCCGAGGCAAAAAGCGCCAGCGGACATCGCCCTGGTATGCCCTCGTCGGAAAAGCGATCACGTTCGATTCCGGCGGCATCTCGATCAAACCGAGCGACAAGATGGACGAGATGAAGTTTGACATGAGCGGCGGCGCCGCGGTGCTCGGTGGCATGAAGGCGATTGCGGAGCTCGGATTGAAGCTCAACGTCGTCAGCATCATTCCCGCGACCGACAACCTCCCATCCGGGACCGCGTACAAACCGGGCGACATCCTGAAGACTTGCCGCGGGAAGACGTTAGAGATTCGGGACACGGATGCCGAGGGCCGCGTCGTCCTCGCGGATGGCATTGGGTACGCTTTGCGCTACGAGCCGCTCGCGATCGTGGACCTCGCGACGCTCACCGGTGCGATCGGCGTCGCGCTCGGCCCGCACTATTCCGGCCTGTTCGCGAATGACACGAAGGTATTTGCGGACGTGCAGGCCGCCGCAGAGGCGTCCGGTGACCGCTGCTGGCACATGCCGCTCGGTGATGCGTACAGCCGCGAGGTGAAGAGTGACATCGCCGACCTCCAGAACATCGGCAAGCTCGGTCGGCTCGGGGGCGCATCGTCTGCCGCGGCGTTCCTCGAAGCGTGCGCGGAGGGGAAGCCCTGGGCGCACCTCGACATCGCCTACACCGCCTGGGGCGACGCAAAACCATGGTGTGCCAAGGGCGCGACCGGCGTGGGGGTGCACCTGTTGGTGGAATTAGCGAAGGGGTGGGGTCGGTGACA
>CAZPCZ010000082.1:0-4681 GCA_964585225.1 uncultured Gammaproteobacteria bacterium | reverse complement strand
TCCGTGACGATGGAGATGCCGAGGCCCTCGTCACGGAGAAATGCATTCGCTTCCGCGACGTTCGTGAATGTCGGACGATCAATGGATGGGATCCCATCCTTGCCCGGGCCGCCGTCGATGATCTGGTCGAGCGAGACAAGATGCCTTACACCATTCGTCACCGCGACCTTCCGCTCGTTGGCCACCAGAGCGGGAGGCTCATCATCCAACCTTTCAGTCGAAAGGTTAGATGATGATTGGAGTTGATCCGCTTGACTGTTCGGTGTTGGCACGGCGATGCGGTCGATGCGTTCTGGCGATCCTCGTGGCAGCGAGAATCGTCGAGGCCGCTGCCACAGCAGCGCGCCCGCGAGCGCAATCACGGCGATGACAATGGCGATGAGGGTGGAGCGCATGTGCGGCAGCGGCGTCGCCAGGCGATCAGCGCGAGGACCGCGACGATGGCGACGAGAGCGATCGTCGCGGTCCGTCCCGAAAGCTGGAGGATGTTCTGGTTCGCGGTGAACACAACATCAATGAGTCCGGATCGCGCGAGCGGCGCGAGGAAGAGGTACGTGCCGCGTCCGAACCAGAACACCCACGCGAGGAACAGGAAGAGGAGCGCGGTAATGAGGTTGCTCGAATGGAGAAACCACCGTCGGTCGCCGGGGAGTGGGACGGTCCAGAGCCTGCCTTGCACCCAGCGCGCGTCCTTCCAGCCGAACCGCTCGAAGCCGTACGCGAGGAGGAATAGTGGGACGACGAGGCCGAGCGAGTAGGAGCCGAGGAGGATGAACGTGAGGACGGGGGAGGACTGCGTCGCGGCGAGTGTGAAGATCGCGCCGAGGATCGGTGCGGTGCAAGTCCCGGTGGCGAACGCGGTGAGGATCCCCATGAGGAACACCGACGCGAGTGAGCGCGGGTGCTCACGGACGGCGTTCGGGAGCATCCGTTGCCGTGCGTGTCCGAAGAGCGACCACAACGCGTACGCGAGGAAGATGAGGGCGGCGACCTTGAACAGTGTGCTGCGGTGCGTGATGAAGAGCGTCCCGACGAGGTTCGCGCCGAATCCGAGCGGGATGAAGACGAGCGCGAGGCCGAGCCAGAACACGAACGTCATTCGCACGAGCTGCCCGCGTTCCTTGAACGCGTACGCGAAGAACGCGGGGAGCATTGCCGCGGAGCACGGCGAGAGGAGGGAGAGGACACCACCGAGGAGCGCGGCGATGAGGGAGACCTCGACGAGGAACGCCGCCTGGCCACCACGGCGTCCGCTCGCGAGTATGACGACGAGCGCGAGGAGCGTCCCGATCGCGAGGATCCACACCCACGCGTTCCGGCGCGGTGCGGCGGTCGGTGCGGGGGGAGGGGTCGGTGCGTTCATGGTGCGGGAGCCAGCGCGTCGTTATCGGATGCGCGCGAGGTATTCCCGGATGCGTTCATCCGTCTTCGGTCCGAAGATCTTTGCGCGGATGATCCCATCGCGATCAATGAAGTAGCTGAGCGGCATCGCGGGGGTCCCTCCGGAGAACTGTCGGTACACGCGGTCGCCCTCGTCCTGGAGCAATGGGAACGTCACGCCGCGCTCAGCCGCGAAGCGTGCGCCGGTCGCCTGATCCTCGCCGTCACTCCGGTGGATGCCGAGGACGACGAGCCCACCGGCGCGGTTCGTCTGGTACGCGCGTTCGAGGACGGGGAACTCGCCGAGGCAGAACGGGCACCACGCGGCCCAGAAATCAATGACGACCGGCTTCCCCCGAAAGTCGGCGAGCGAGATGCTCCGACCGTCGAAGCTCGTCAGCACGAAATCCGGTGCGCGCTGACCGATCTCGATGCCGTCGAGGAGGACCGCCGGTTCGCTCGCGCCGAGTGGAGCGGCGGCTGGCAGCGCCCCCCTACCGTCGCCGGATTGCGGCGGTGGTGCTCGACGGTGCGCGCATCCGGAGAGCGAGAGGAGCGCGATCGCTGATGCGACGGTGATCCACGCGGTCAGTCCCATGGATTCCTTCCCCCTTCCGTTATACCTTTCAATCGAAAGGTTGGATAATCGAATCGTACGGCCGTGCGGTCGCGCGGTGGCGATCAGCTTCGGAGGAGCGGCAGTACCATGCGGATGAACCGTTCACTGCGGATGAGCGAGTAGACCGCGTGGTACCCTCGCTGCTCGCGGTCGACCATCCCGCACGCGAGGAGCCGATGGAGGTGCTTCGAGGCCGCCGCTTCCGAGCAACGGAGGAGATCGGCGATGTCCACGACCGCCATCGGGCTGCGGTGGAGCGCCGTGACGATCTTCAGGCGGCGTTCGTTCCCGAGCGCGCGGAGACACATCCCAACCTCACGGAGCGACGGCATAGGTAGTGGACTTTTGGAGAGGCATCGCTCGTCAATCTTCCAACCTTTAGGTCTAAAGGTTGGATAGTAGTTCAATGCAAGTGTACCGTGTTTTGTCATTGCTGAGCAAGTGGGGTGTGGATAATGTGAAAGCCCGCCCCGAGGTCATCGGGACGGGCTTCGTGTATGGTGCGTTCGAGCGGGGCGAACCCAGCCATCATCGGCCGGGTATGCCGCCGCCCTCGAACTGCGACGATGGACTGCTCGGGCTCGGCGTGGGAGATGGCGGTGGGACGCGTTCCACAATGACGAAGCTCCCGTCCGGCATCTGGCGGGCGACTGCGAACGTGCCGGCCTTCAGCGCGCGGTCGAAGATGACGTCCGCCGCCCGCTTCGCGTGGCTCGCATCCAGTCCGTGCGCGAGCGCGAGGCCGTACGCCTCCATTGGCTCGCCTTCGTCGATGAGCTTCGCGACGACGCGGGTCGCGACGGTTCGCACGACGGACGCATCCACGTATCCCGGTGCCTCGAGGTTGAGCTGGAGGAGCCGCTGATCATCGCGTGCGCGGATCGCCGTGGCGACGAGTTCCTCGACCTCCTTCGTCCGCGCGGCGCGGAACTGCTGTTCCCCGAACTGCGCGCGTTCCGCGATCATGCGAGCGGCCTTCCAGCGCCCGCGTTCCATCGCCGCTTCGAATGCGGTCGTGGCGAGGTTTCCCGCGAGCGGAAACTCGCTCACGAACGCCTGCGCGTTCGCGTCGGGCCAGCCCTGCTGCTCGATGCGGAGTGCCCAGGTCCGGGCGGCCGTTCGCCATCGGGCATCGGACTCCACATCGAACTCCCGTGCGAGCCGGACCGCTGCGGCGACGACCACGAGGTTGTCCACGCCGGCTCCTGCCCGGAATGCGGCAGCGGCGTAGCGTTGCACGACGTCATCCGGGAGCCCGGCGCGCTTCGCGAGCCGCGCGAGCGATCCGTAGCCTTGGAACCGCTCCAGCGGCGCCGCACCCTCGATCTCCCCGGCGTGGCTGTCGAGGAGCCGGTGGATCTGTCCGACGAGCGCCTGTCCCTCGAAGAGGTGATCGTTGAGGGCGGCGTTCGCCGCCGTGAGGTAGTGCTTCTGCGCGACGTACTGGCGGAAGCGCGTCTCCGCTTCCTCCCTCGCTTTCGCCGCCGCCGCTTGAGCCTCCCGTTGAGCAAGTTGCTCTTGGGTCGGCGGGGCAGGGAGATCGCACGCGGCGTTGATGAGGCCGCACAGCGTCATGGAAACGAACCATCGGTTCAGCATGTTCACGGCCCTCCTTCGGGTGTCAGTGCAGCCAGTTCAGAATTGGCCAGCCTACCATGGACTCATCCAACCGTCAAGCGGAGCCCCGCTGTGGGGCTCCGCTTGCCTTTCGTCTCCCACTCAGTTTGCGCTCAGCGCCTGTTCGATGAACGACTTCAGTTGCTCGTAGGGGACTGCACCCGGAACCTCGATGCCGTTCACGAAGCTCCCTGGTGTGCCACGGACGCCCGCCGCGAGTCCAGCCTGCTCTTGATCCGTCACTTTTTGCTGGTACTTCCGCGAACTCACGCAGTCATTGAATTTCGACTCGTTCAATCCGAGCTCCTTCGCGAGCGACTTGTAGAGGTCGGGCCCAAGCTGTGGCTGTCGCTCGAACAGCTTGTCCGCGAAATCCCAGAATTTCCCTTGCTCCGCCGCGCACTCCGACGCCTCTGCGGCGGGTCGCGCCTGCGGGTGGATGGAGTCGAGTGGGAAGTGCCGGTATATCCATCGAACCTTCCCATCATTTTCTTGCACTGCACGGACCACGGATGGGTGGAATCGTGAGCAGAACGGGCACTGGAAGTCCGACCACTCGACAATCGTGACCTTCGCGTCCTTCGCGCCACGGATGTGGTCGCTGTCCGAGACGGTGATATTCACCGGCCCTGGAGGTGGAGGAGGCGGAGTTGGGGAAGGGGACGGTGACGGCGCAGGGGTTGGCGCTGCCGCAGTGTTTACCGTCGGTGCTGCCCCGCTCGGTCCGCTTCCCTTGATTGCTCCCGGGAGAAGGATGAGGAATCCGATGAGGCCGACCGCGCCGACGCCGATCGCGGCGCCGAGGCCAAAGGCAGTGCGCGAGGGCATGCCATCGAGCCACGAGGATTTTGGTTGGTGATCCATAGGGTCGAGGTTATGAATCCCCACCGTAGCAGACGTATTGGCCGGCGTGCAAGCGGCACGGTACGCTGTGGGTATATGAAGCAGCTCGTCTTCGACATCGAGACCTCCGGCGTCTCATTCGACAGCTTGGATCGTGAGACCCAGGAGTACCTCCTGAAACGCGCGGATACGCCGGAGAAGATTACAAAGGTGAAGGATGAG
>CAZPCZ010000081.1:2105-4948 GCA_964585225.1 uncultured Gammaproteobacteria bacterium | reverse complement strand
CGCGCACGCGCGCAACGACATCGTCGATGTCATCGACGGCGAACATGACGCGACGAATGCCCAGCGCGTTCCCCGGCGTGTCTACGGGCCCGTACCTGATCGCGGTGGGCGTGTGGAACTTGTCCAGCTCGATGCCACCTTCACCATCCGGAGACCGCAACATTGCGAGGGTGGCCCGGACATCCTTGAGCCGGAACCCGGGAAGTCAGTGGGATCACCGCCTTCGCGCTCTCCTCCGTCCCTCGATCGAACGCCACGCCTGATGATATACCCGCACGATCTGAAACTCGTCGCCCGCGATGCGGTAGTAGATTCGATACGGATGCTCCATGCCTTTCATGAGGGTGACCGGTTTTCCGGCTTGTTCCGCCGTTCTGCCCGTCACTTCTTCGCTTCGACCTTCAGAAGTTCCCAATCCACGGTGATGCTCTCGCAACGACCTGAAGTGTTAATTTTCTTTCTGAGCAGCCTCCCGGGGATCTCATGCGTCAACCATAGGATGGCATTGCCCGGGTAGGACTTCCCAAGAGTCCCCTCCAGACGTACGCAGCGGTACTTCTTGCCTGCCGCCTCCACGGTTTGGTCGATCTCGACGGCCACGCCTTCGAAGTCGTCCGCTACGATCTTGACGGGCACGTCACTGCCCTTTGGGATCCACTCGAGACGTTCCGTCTTTCGGTTCTGCCACTCGACCTTCGATTTCCAGATCACGCAGTCCCATTGTTTCCCCGCAGCGGTGATCGTTTCCTCTCCTGCCTTCTCCAGGAGAGACTGGATCTGTTCCGATACGGAGGTCTCTTCTTTCGAATCGAATTTCATACCGATGGTGCATTCGGTCCTCCCAACTTTCAGCAGGGTGAAGGTGACCGTCTGATCGCTCTTAGGACCGTTTCCATTCTGCTGCGTAACCCGGTATTCGACCTGCACTCCGGTTTTCCACTCGGCCCAGGGATGGCGCGGTCGACCCGACTTCTCCTGAAGCGGAACCGGAATGGCGATCAGCAGCAAAGCCAGTGCTGGACACATAGAATTATCCTCATGGGAATAGAAACTACCCTTCGTTCAACGGATGCTGCTGCCGAATATTGCCAAGCGCCCGAGGAAAGTCTGTCCACTGACCGCTACGGCCGCAGCTCGGTCACGCCGATCGAGTCGACCCAGAATGCTCCCGTCTCGCCCGGCTCGCCATACATGAGATAGATCTCTCCGATGGTCGAGCCGGCGTCGAGCGTCTACTTCCTCGATTTGTCCTGAAAGGGAAGAGTATCCCGAAGCGGTCGGCGAGACCGGATGATTCAGGGGCCCGGGGGGGTATCTTCCGAGCCTGATCCGGAGGCGATCGTGCGGCCGATAACGCAGCTACTGTTGTCCGGTTCCCCATCGGCAGGCGGTTCCGTGCAGTAGATGACGGATACCGTCATCGCCTGATCAATCTTGCGAAGAAAATGTGCGGCTCCAATGAGGCCAAGAATGACGGACTAGACCGAAGCCACAAGGAGCGCAGGACAGCCCATCGAGGAGACCCTGAATAGTGGGAGGTCCGCAGGACCGACCAACCTTGGTCGGCCTGGCCCAGCCCGCCCGCAGGCGGGTTCGCCCCGCGAAGACGGGGCGAAGAGAGAGGGGGAAGTGAAATCCGAACGATTCAGTCCTCGTTGTCCAAGTCGGCCGTCTGGCGGATCCGGGAACTGGAGGACGATGCTGGCACGCTCGGCCCGAAAGCGAAGCTCTCGCGCAGTCGCGTGGGGAAAAAATGTCCATCTCTTTCAGTTTGACCCTCCAGGCTCATCAGGAAGGTAGAGAAACGCCGCCGAATGCTGGTGCCTCATGTGACGCATGAGCGGGTTCAGGGCTTTTCTCTCTCGTACGAAAGGAGTTAGGCATGTCCGAGTTCTCGGACCACGCGGAGCATCGCGTCCGCCGACTGAAGGCAGGCGAGCACGCGGTCCGGCGGCTCGCACATCTGAACCACATACCGGCCGATGTGACGGAGGCGGCCGTGCATCGCCTCCGGTCGCGGAAACGGGCGAATGACAGGCTGATTGTGCAATCCGACGTACGATTTGTTGCAACACAAAGCCGTCTCGAGTGCCTAGAGGGCAACAGCGGCGCATCAAGCGCCAGCTGATGTTTGATCTCTGGAAAACGGCGATCCTCTCTTCACCGCTGACGCCCGGTCCATGCCGACCTCCCTTGGGTGGGGGGTCCCCGGATCCGGGAGCCAAGGTTCCCGGCTTCGGGCCCTCCTACCCCGAAACATCTGTTCACTGACGGTCTCTACGGTCTGCCGAAGGAGGTGGGCATGGCTATCGCCAGGGGCGTACGGCAGGAAGGCGCGCCTCGGCCATCAACCGCGACCCCACCCATATTGTGGACCGTGGCACAGGAGTTGAGTCGACTCCGGACGCAACTCCCGAAAGGCAGCGATCTGGTGGGTGTGCTCGCCACGATGTGGAAGGTGCTTCTCGGCGACTTTAACGTCCCGCCGCCTGCTGCCGTGCTGGTCTGACGATCTCCCGGGGGGCCCTTCGTGGTCCCCCGGGGATGGCGGCCATCGCCAACGAGTTTCGTCGCGAACCGTTTCTGAATTGGGCAGTTTAGTAGAAAGGGGGAACGCATGGACGCACAGATCGGCACGCATCAAGCCGCCAAGCGTTCTGGGGTCAGCAACGAGAACGGGCACTCATCGAAGGGCAAGGCGCCCATCAGCTCGGCCGTGCCGCGACTCCTGCTCTGGAAGAACGATCTTTGTGCCATGCTCGGCGTAAAGATCCGGACGCTCGAACGGATGATCTCCGCGGGAGAGATCCTGCCACGCCGGCCAGCCATCAGGAGGCCGTTCG
>CAZPCZ010000081.1:0-2095 GCA_964585225.1 uncultured Gammaproteobacteria bacterium | reverse complement strand
GGGAGAGATCCCGCCTCCGAACAGGCAATTGCGCGGACGTCCACCTTGGATCGCGACGTCGATCCAGGAGTGGGTCGACCGGGGATGCCCGGTCATCTTGAAGAACTCCGCCTGATGGAGATGGCCGAAATGAATGAAGGAGGCCGCCGATGAGACGAGCGAAGGTCGGATTCTGGCTCTTCCGCACGAAGCGGGCGGACGGCACGCTTCATCCTCGCTGGAGGTTCCGATATCTCGGACCGGACGGCCGGGTTTGCTATGGATCCGGGTTCACCGACAAGGGTGAGACCCGGCGACTCGCGCAGCAGCTCGCGCTCGAAGCCGACGAGGTCCGCCGCGGCGTGAGGAAGGCTCCCCAGCACGCCGATACGCAGAGCGCGAAGCCGATCGCCGAGCACGTCGCGGAGTATCTGCGGTGGGGCGCGACGCAAGGCGGACGCGGCGGCCGGCCCTGGGCCAAGGGATGGGATCACGAGCAGAATCGAAATCTCGAATGGTGGGTTGAGTCCCTGAGGGCCTCCTCGCTACGCGACATCACGCTACCCTCCGCCGAAAAGGCCCTGCAGGAAAAATCGGCGAAGGATGGGGTGACGGGGAAGACGCTCTCCAACATCGCCGGCAGTCTGCACGGCTTCGTGGCGTGGTGCATGAAACGAAAGTACCTCGCCACCGATCCGCTCGACGGCCTCCGGGAATTCGATACTTCCGTGACTCCCGAGAACTTCCGGCGCGCGTTCACGCTGGAGGAGGTCGGAAGGCTGCTCGCCGCCACGCCGGAACCGCGGAAGTTCGTCTATCGCATTGCGCTCGTCACGGGCTTCCGGGCGTCGGAGATCAAGGCGCTCCGGGTCGGCGATCTCGACACCGCGAAGAAGACGGTTCGTCTCCGCGCCGAGCACGCGAAGGATCGCCGCGAAGCGCGTTGTGCGCTTCCCGAAGAACTGCTCCACGCGCTCGCCCGACATGTCGCGGGTCGTCCGGCGGACGCGGAACTTTTTCCTGAATTCAATCCCAACGACGCGGCCAATCGGATCACGAAGGACATGAAAGCGGCGGGAATCTCGAAGCGCACGTTCGACGGCAAGGCCGACTTCCATTCGCTGCGTACGACGCACGTCAACCTCGGCGTCGAGCTGGGCTTCGACGTGAAAACGGCGCAAACGCTGGCTCGGCACAAGACCGCGGAGATGACGCTGAACGTCTACGGCCGCGCGAATGCGGAGTGACTCCGCGGCGCGGTCGAGTCGCTCGACGCCGCCATACAGGGCGCGGAAGTCGAAAACGGCTCGCGAAACAGTCGAAAGGTAGTCAAAAGCGCCGATCTCCCGCTCACAGGAGATTGCAAGAATTCACCGCAAGTCTGTGGCGCTCAAGAGGGAATGGAATTCCGAGTTGAATATCCCTCATCGCAGGCTGGACGAAACAATTCAACCCCTCGGAAGGCCCAGCGCACCCTGCCCGCTTCTACCCGCTACTACACGCGGGCGAAGGGCAAGCGCCGGTTCTTCGCTCTGGATGAGAAGCCGGACTGCCTGAAGCACCTCGACACGATCGACCAGAACGCCTGGAAGCAGTACGAGGTCTATCTCGAGCGCGTCGCCCCGCTCGAACGGGCTGAGTGCTACCGCAACCTGATGGCGCAGAAGAAGATCAAGAGCATCTGCGGACTGGCTCGGTCTATCGGAAAGGACGAATCCGGCATCCGGCAGTACCTCAACCTGCTGAAGCTCCCGGCACCGATTCAGCAGTTCCTCAAGGAGCACCGCACGCCCACCTATGTCCGCTACTTCAGCGAGAAGCGCCTCCGCGAACTCCTGAAGCTGGGCGACGCCCGGGCGGCCTGGCGGAGATTCCAACAGATGGTGGCCGATGCCCGCCGTGAAGCAGGCATCTGGAGCCAGTTCGAACAGGAGATGGCGAAGGAGCCCGGGTGACCCCGGGCTTCCCCCTCACCCGACCGTCCCGTAGGCCATGGCTCCAGTAGTGCGCGATCTTTGACAATCAGCGGCGAATTACTGTTTTTCCGAGAGCCATAACCGCAATTCGGAATCGAAACTACGCCATGATTCGTAAGCGCTTGAAGGAATCCGACGAC
>CAZPCZ010000080.1:0-5045 GCA_964585225.1 uncultured Gammaproteobacteria bacterium | reverse complement strand
AGATCGTCGGCAGCGTCAGATGTGTATAAGAGACAGGTTATGCGCATTGGTGCCGCCGTAGTCGTTCCCCACTCCCCACGCCGCGCGGATCTTGGCCTTCGGATCGCGGGCAACGATCGGATAGCTGGCATGGCCCCAGGACTGATACGTCAGGCGCTGGGAGGTCCAGGACGTCCCCTCGTCGGTTGAAACATACCGGAAGACCTCATATTTCTTCTCGCCTCGTCGCCGACCATAGATCTCATATTGTCCGCCGGTGGGATCGATGTATAAGCGCGCCAAGTCGGCCTCGCTGCCGTTGACTTTCTTGTGCACCCAGGCTCCGTTGAGGAACTTGCTGAACCAGAGTTCGATGGTCGTGGAATCATGCCAGTACACGTAGAGACATCGAGCGTTGTTGGCACTGTCCAGGGCGACATCGGCCGATTGCATCCAGTGACCGACGGTCACCGTGGAAACGCCCACACAATCGGCATCTACGATCGGATCGTTGCCGAACGGCGTCGCATTGTAGGGTGTTCCGTCGGCTTTGACCCAGGAGATCCCTCCATCCGGCGACTTTGCATACATCACTTTGTGGTACTCAATGGGGTCCGACTTGGCCGGCACCAAATCCTTGTCATACCAATTCCAGAGCACATGGATGCTGGCCGTGGGAGTTTCGTTTCCCATCGCGATGCCCCGGGCGTACGTGACTTTGCCGTTTCCTCCCGCGTCGATGATGTCGCGCTTCGAGGACCAATTCCAGGAGCCGCCGATCTTGGTCGCTACCTTGAGCGATAGGGTTCGAGCGTTGTTCGTCGTCGTCCCAATCGAGCCGCGCCAGAAAAGCCAGATCTTGCCGTTACGATAAAACGCTTTGGGAAACGTGGCACTCGCGATGGGACTGTTTGCGGAACTCCACACCGTTGCCCAGCCGCTGATGTCGTCGGCATACGTTGATTTCTTGTACAACATCGCAGTGCCATGGCAGCCGTAGAAAATGTGGAAACGGCCGTCCCCGTCTACGATCAAGTCCGGTGCCCGATGCTCGTTGTTTTCTTCCGAACTGTTGTCATACAAAGTGTCGACCAGCACCGGAGTGTCCAGCCAATCCTTTGTCGTATGATCGTAGTACGTAAGGAAAATCCTGTGGTGGGTCTCGTCCGACCCTACATAGCTGATATAGGTCCTGTTGTTGTGATAGATCATGCCGTATTGCTCGTGGAGCGTAGAGTACTTCCGGCAACCGTTGTCCACGCCCGTCCCCGGCAAGATCGTCCCTACGAGCCCATTGAGGTCCGAGTTGGTTTGGTTTTCCTTGAGCACCAAGTAGTCGATGGGGGTCTGGGTACCGTTGACGGGATTATAGTAGGTCAGTCGGATGTCGTTGCAATCCGGACGCATCTTGCCGGCGTTGACCAACGACGCCGTGTTCAGCTGGAATCTCACGATGGCATTGTTCAAGGAGGTGTGGTTCGAACTATCCAGATACAGCGGCCTTCGATACTGGTAAGAGGGATAGTACCAAGTCGGGTCCTGCTGAATCGAGGGTAGAACCGACGTCACGGCTGTGGTACCGGAGGAGGTTCCGTCGTCGTTACCGCACCCGAATGCGGCGAGCAGCACGACCGCAAATCTCAGACCAAGGGACGCGCGTTGAACCATGATTCCCTTACTTCCGTTCGATCTCTGGTAACCCTTTCGGGTATGCGCGTTCACAGGAATCTTCCTCTGCGTTTCAGATGTGATGATGACCGTCTTCGGATGGAGGGGGGGGCGCCCATGATCGCTCGCGCCGCTCCTCGACTCTCGTTGCATCCGAGACGGGCGAACTACCGCACGAGCCGGTTGATCGTCTCCTCCGCACGGCGCAAGGCTTTGTCGGGATCGGCGCCCTCGAAGCACACCTCCTGAATCACCTGCTGAAGGATCTTCTGGACCTCCTTCGCGCGCTTGAGGCCGGTCGCGAGCACGCGACCGTTCGTGCGGAGTTGCCGCGTGGCGATCCGCCGCGCCCGATCCTCGATCGATTCCTCCCTCGAGAAGAAGGGGTCCTCCAGCGCCGCGGTGGCGGACGGTAAGATGGGCACCCTCTTGCAAAAGGCGAGCTGATTGGCCGCGTTCGTGAGGAACTCTGCGAAGGCGACCGCGTCGTCGCGGCGGGGGGAGGCCGTCGTGGCCGCCACGCACATCACGGCGATGTTGGTTACGTCGGCCCGACCGGCGAGACACGGCGCCACACGAGTCGCCCGATACACCGCGGGATTGTTCTCGCGCACGATGCGCAGGAACTGCGGACCCGAAAGAAGGATCGCCACTTTTCCTTCGTTGTACAGCCGGATCGCGACTCGGTGCGACTCCGTGAGCGCCTCGCGCGGAATTTTCTTTGCGTCGAGCATCCGTTTCCAGAGGAGCAGCGTCTCCGTGCAGGCCGGATCCGAGAAATCGACTCGCCCGTCGCGCACTCCTCGCGCGCCGTTCATCGCGAAATACTTGAGAAGATCCGGGTCGGAACCGATTTTGGGGCAGATCACGTAGGCGTCCGGGGCGCAGTCGGGGAGCAGGTCGAAACGCGCGGGCGGCTCGGGCAGGAGTGCGCTGTTGTACAGGGTCACTTCCGTCGAGAGGTACCACGGAAAGGCATAGATCCCCTCGCCGAACCGGAGCGCCTCCCACGCCGCGGGAAGATAAGGAGCCCCTCGATCCCGCACATCAACGAGGGCACCGAGAGGGGCAAGCGAGCTCGCCAAGTCGAGATTGAGGTTCACCACATCCGGGGGACGCCCCGCGACATACGCGGTCATGAGTTTCTGTCCCATCGCGTCGAACGGCACGTCGATCCAAACGACCTTTACCCCGGGCCGCTGTCTTTCGAAGTCGGCGATGACTCCCTCGAGGTACTCCCGGAAGTCGGCGAGCTGCATCGTCCAGAATTCGATGCGTGTCCCCTGCTCCTCCCGGCGGCAGCCTCCGAAGGCGAGGACGGCCGCCAGGGCGAGCCCCAACTTCTTCATCCCTTCACCGCCCCCTTCAGGATTCCCGCGACGAATTGCCGCTGCATCGCGAGGAAGACGGCCACCGTCGGCAACGCGGCCAGGATCGCAGCGGCCGCAAGATAGCGAAGGTTGGCGCTGAACGTTCCCTGAAGGTACGAGAGCGCCACGGGAAGGGTGTACTGCGCGTCGTTCCGGAGGACGACGAGGGGCCAAAGGAAACTCCCCCAGCTCGAAACGAAGACGATCACGGCGAGGGCACCGAGCGAAGGACGCACGAGGGGGATCGCGACGCGCCTCCAGATGCGGAACTCCCCCCATCCGTCGACTCGCGCGGCCTCGAGAAGCGACTCC
Source organism: uncultured Gammaproteobacteria bacterium (assembly GCA_964585225.1). Lineage (GTDB taxonomy): Bacteria > Patescibacteriota > Patescibacteriia > JACPHY01 > JACPHY01 > CAZPCZ01. The sequence continues at coordinate 1,716 of CAZPCZ010000080.1, read as the reverse complement.
GGCACCGCGCGGAAGGCGTCCTCCATGAAGAGGATACCGAAGGCGTTCGCGCTCGCCGGAAGGATCACCCCCCACAGGGAGTCGTACAGGCCCAGCCTCACGCAGACCTCGAAGAGCGGCACGAACGTCGCTTCCCACGGGACGAGAAACGTGGCCAGAAGAAGGACCCGGATCGTGCCTTTCCCGGCGAATCGGAACTTCGCCAAGGCGTATCCGAACAGGGAGCACCAGAGCAGGTAGAGCAGTACCGTCGCGCCGCTGATGAGAAAGCTGTTGAGCGCATATCGGCCGATCGGGGCCTTTTTCCACGCCCCCGCGTAGTTCCCGAGGGTGAGAGCACCATCGGGAGTGGTGAGCGAGAGGTACGCCAGGTAAGCGAGCGGCCCCACCAGAAGCACCGCGGTTCCCAAGAGCGCCGCTGCCAGGAGGAGTCGCCTCATCGCAACCACCTCCGTTGCGCGAGCGTTACCGCTCCCGCGATCGCAAAGACGATCACGCCTGCCGCGCAGGCCGCGCCCAGGCGCGGCGGGAACTCGCCGAAGGCGGACTCGTAGACCGAGAAGACCAGCGTCGCGCTCTGCCGGAGCGGCCCACCTCCCGTCATCACGTACACTTCATCGAAGACCTTCACCGCCGCGGCCGCGGAAAGGGTCACGACGAGCGCCACCGTGGGTCGGAGGTGTGGGAGCGTGACCTTGCGGAAGATCCGCCAACGCGACGCGCCGTCGAGCTCCGCCGCTTCATACAGGCTTCGGGGAACCGACTGAAGTCCCGCCAGGAACATCATCATGTAGTAGCCCAACCCTTTCCACACCGTGACGAACATCACGCACGCGAGCGCAAGCCGGGTACTCGTCAGCCAAGCGGCGGGGAGGAGGAACTTCCAGGCGATCCCCACGATCACCATCGAAGTCACCACCGGGAGGAAGTAGAGGACTCGGAAGAGTCGCGCGCGGGGCCGGTCCACAAGCAGGGCGAGCGCGATCGATCCGCACGCGAGCAGCGGCGTAACCCCGAGGTAGAGGAGAGAATTCCGCATCGCCGTCCAGAAGTTCGGATTCGACAGGAGCTCCGCGAAGTTGTTCGGACCCACGAACCGAGGCGGTGTGAAGACGTCGTACGCGTGAAGGGAAAGCCACAGCGCCTTCGCCATGGGATAGAGCACGAACGCCGCCAGCACCGCGGCGCCGGGCGCAAGAAAGAGCCACGCTATTTTCGAAGGAGGTCCCACCAGCCATACTCTTCGATGTACACGAGGTCGAAGATCATCACTCCGCCGGTTTGGCGGCGGCACATCTCCACCGCGCGGCGGAACTGCTCCGGATGGTCCCGGTATTGCTGGGCGAACAGGCTTCCGATCACCGGACGGCGCGTCACTTTGCGCGCCAACTTCGCGGAGCCCTCCACGCTGTACCACGGTTCCTTCGGCACCGTGCGGCCGTCTTCGAGCGTCGTCTCCCCCCGGACCTCGCGTTCCTCGACCTCGAAGAAGTAACAGCCTACGTAGATCCGGTCCATGAGTTCGGCAAACCCCGTGCCGCGGGGAGCCCAACCATCATGCTCCTCGCTCGCCCAGTGCGCCCCCACCCCGTCGTAGACGGGATACCACGCACCCACGTAGACATCGCACTCGCAATTCGCGCGCGCCTTCTGGATCCGCTCGCGAGCCCTCTCGGCGAAGGCGCGGATCTTCCCCGCACGCCACGCCAACCATTC
>CAZPCZ010000079.1:0-5119 GCA_964585225.1 uncultured Gammaproteobacteria bacterium | reverse complement strand
TATGATGACCGATCCCATTGCAGACATGCTCACGAGAATTCGGAACGCGCAGGCGGTTGGAAAGGAGACCGTCGCGCTCCCGATATCGAAGCTCAAGCGAGCGATCGCGGAGCTCCTCGCGCGCGAGGGGTGGCTCGCGCGCGTGGACACGCGTGCGGCTGCGGCGCGGCGACCAGGGAGCCCGTCATCGCGTGAGGAGCTCCTCCTCACGCTCCGGTATGTGAGTCCCGGGGCGCCGGCCATTACGAGTATCCGTCGAGTGAGTCGTCCGGGACGACGGGTGTACGTGACGCATGGAGCGATTCCACGGGTGAAGCGCGGGACCGGGCTCGCAATCCTCTCGACGCCGCAAGGGCTGCTGACAAATAAGGAAGCGCGCGCACGGAAGGTCGGCGGTGAAGTCATCTGCGAAGTGTATTGAGTATGTCCCGCATCGGTAAACAACCCATCACGATCCCGAATGGTGTGACCGTCTCCATTGCCGAGCGGTGTGCGACCGTGCGCGGTCCGAAGGGCGAGGTTGCTGTGCCAGTGCACCCACGGGTGCGCGTGGAGCTCGACGGTGCCACACTGCGCGTGTCCGTCACCGATCCAGCCGCGAAGAACGACCGCGCGCTCTGGGGGCTCGAGCAGCGGCTCATTGAGAACGCCATCATTGGCGTGACGAAGGGGTTCACACGAGCGCTCGAGGTACATGGCGTCGGGTACCGTGCCGAGGTGAAGGGGAGCGCGCTCGAGCTCCACCTCGGGTTCTCCCACCCGATCCGGTTCCCGCTTCCGACCGGTATGACCGCATTGGTCGAGAAGAATACGGTGACGCTCTCCGGGATCGACAAGCAGCTCGTGGGAGAGACCGCAGCGCGCATCCGGGCGATTCGAAAGCCGGACGCGTACCATGGGAAGGGTGTGCGCTACGTTGGCGAGGTACTCAAGTTGAAGCCAGGGAAGGCGGCCAAGGGCGCTGCGACGTCGTAGCGAGCAATGCCTATGCGATTCACCACCATCATCACGTCACGCCAGCGGCGGCATCGTCGCGTTCGCACCCGAGTCGTGGGGACCACCGCACGACCTCGGCTGTCCGTCTTCCGGAGCAGCAGCCACACGACGGTGCAGCTCATTGATGATGCGGTGGGACGGACGATCGTCGCGGCAACCGACCGAGAGGTGCCTCGGCAGCAGGGCAAGGCGGCAGCAGCGCAGCAGAGCAGTGAACAGCGTAAGGTTGCTGCTTCCCGGGAGGTTGGTCGACTACTTGCTGAGCGCGCGAGGGCGAAGGGGATCTCCAAGGTCGTGTTCGACCGCGGCGGTTACGCGTACCATGGCCGTGTACAGGCGGTTGCGGAAGGAGCGAGGGAAGGCGGTTTAGAGTTTTAAACGTACGGTATGCCACCAGGTCAACGCGGACAACGACGTGGTTCACGCCGGGATGGGCCACAACACGAGGGGGGTGGTGACGAGTTCGAACAGAAGGTCCTCGATCTCTCCCGCGTGACTCGCGTCACCGCAGGTGGGAAGCGCATGCGATTTCGCGCGTGCATTGCGATTGGTGATGGGAAGGGTCACGTCGGCATCGGCCTCGCGAAGGGCGCAGACGTTTCGAGTGCGATTGCGAAGGCGACGACGAAAGCGAGGAAGGAGATCCTCGAGGTGCCGATCGTCCACGAGACGATCCCCTACGACATCATCATGAAGTTCAAGGCGGCGAAGGTGCTCCTGAAGCCAGCGCCGAAGGGGACTGGGATTATCGCCGGCGGCGTCGTCCGACTCATCCTGAGCCTCGCGGGCGTCCCGAACGTCGCGGCAAAGATGCTCGGATCCTCGAACCGCGTGACGAACGCGAAGGCGACCATGCGCGCGCTGAGCGCGCTCAGCGCGCGACAGACGTGAGGCATGAGCCGTGAGACGTAAGCTTCGCGATTGCGGTACTCACGCCTCAGGTCTCAGATCTCAGGTCTTCACGTATGCCCTACGGTCTCCACAACCTCCGCCCCGCACCGGGGAGCCGACGATCATCCCGTCGGCTTGGCCGTGGGCACGGTTCTGGCCGTGGGAAGACTGCGGGCCGCGGCACGAAGGGCCAGAAGGCGCGTACCGGCGGACGGAAGGGCCTGAAGCGCCTCGGCATGAAGCGCATCCTCCTCGCCACTCCGAAGCTCCGAGGGTTTCGGAGCCTGCAGCCAAAGCCGGCCATCGTGAACCTTGGAGACCTCGACCGCGCGTTCACGGTCGGCGCGGTAGTAACGCCACGGGCAATCGCAGAGGCTGGGCTCGTGCGCGAGATCCGGGATGGTGTGAAAGTGCTCGGTGGTGGGACGATCACGAAGGCGCTCACGCTCAAAGGCCTCGCGGTCTCCGCACCGGCGAAAGCGAAGATCGAAGCGGCCGGCGGCAGCGTTGAAGGAGTAGAAGGCGTAAAGGTGTAAAGGAATATCCCTCTACTCCTCTACTCCTCTACTCCTCTACCCCTGTGCTTGAAAAGTTGACTGCCCTCTGGAAGCTCAAGGACCTCCGGCGTGCGCTCGGGTTCGTGTTGTTCGTCCTCGTCGTGTTCCGCGTTGCGGCGCACATCCCGGTGCCGGGCGTGAACCTCATCGAACTCCAGAAGTTCTTCGCGGGGAACCAAATCCTCGGGCTCCTGAACGTGTTCTCCGGTGGGACGATGGAGAACTTCTCCGTCGTCGCGATGGGTATCGCGCCGTACATCACGTCCTCCATCATCTTCCAGCTCCTCGCCATGGTCATCCCGCGGCTCGAGGAGCTCCAGAAGGAGGGGGAGTACGGGAGGAAGAAGATCAACCAGTACACGCGACTCCTCACCGTCCCGCTCGCCGCGCTCCAGGGGTTCGGCCTCATCTCGCTCATCCGGCAGTCGAACGGCGCCATCCTTCCGGACCTCACCATTGGGGGGACGGTTGTGCTCCTCATTACGGTGACGGCCGGGACGATGTTCCTCATGTGGATCGGTGAACTCATTTCTGAGAAGCACGTCGGGAACGGCATCTCGCTCCTCATCTTCGCAGGCATCATTTCGAGCTTGCCGGGCGTCATCCAGCGAACGATCCTCACGTTCGATCCCGCACAGATCGTGCAGCTCGTCATCTTCGCGCTCCTCGCGGTCGTGACCATCCTCGGCGTCGTCGCACTCACGGAAGCGCAGCGGAACATCCCGGTGAGCTACGCGCGCCGCGTCCGTGGCATGCGCATGGTCGGCGGGCTCGACACGCACCTCCCGCTCCGCGTGAACATGGCGGGCGTCATCCCGATCATCTTCGCGATCTCGATCATCCTCTTTCCGCCGATGGTCGCGCAGTTCCTCGTCCATGCGAAGACCGCGTGGATCGCGGGGCTCGCCGACTTCACGATCCGCGCCTTCCAGAACCAGCTCTTCTACGCGACGCTCTACTTCGTGTTCGTCGTCGCGTTCACGTACTTCTACACCGCGGTGATCTTCCAGCCGGATCAGATCGCGGAGAATCTCCAGAAGCAGGGCGGGTTCATCCCGGGCATCCGCCCCGGTCGCGCGACCGCGGACTACCTCCGCTACGTGACGAACCGCATCATCGCCGCCGGCGCGCTCGCGCTCGGAGCGATCGCGATCCTCCCGTTCATCACGCAAGAGTTCACCGGATCCACCACGCTCGCCCTCGGCGGCACCTCGCTCTTGATCGTGGTCTCGGTCGTCATCGAGACGGTCAAGCAGATTCAATCGCAGCTCACGATGCGGGAATACGAAGGATTGTAGAGCGGGATACCGAAAAAAGGTACCAGGTACCCTCGGTAAGGTACCTGGTACCTTTTCGTGTGCCATCACGATACGATAGGAGACATGCCCCTCGCCATCACCACTTTCGTCGTCACCTACCTTCTCCTCATCGACGGGTACTACCGTCGCACGATGGTCGTGCTCTTTGCGGCCGGGTTCCTTCTGCTCGTCGGCGTGCTCACGCCGCTCGAGGCGCTCCGTGCGATTGACTGGAACGTCATGGGGATCTTCTTCGGGATGCTCGTCATCGCGGATCTCTTCCTCGCATCGCGCATGCCCGCGGTGCTCGCCGCAAAGCTCGCCTCTCGGACGAAGACGGTCGGTGCTGCCGTGCTCGGGATGTGTGTCCTCTCGAGCGCGCTCTCCGCGTTCCTGGAGAACGTCGCCGTCGTCCTCATCTTGGCGCCCATCGCGCTCGCACTCGCGCAGCAGCTCAAGACCCGTGCGGCACCCTTCCTCATCGGCATCGCGCTCTCGTCGAACCTCCAGGGCACCGCAACGCTCGTCGGCGACCCGCCATCCATGATCCTCGGGACGTTCGCGAACCTCACGTTCAATGATTTCTTCTGGTACGGAGGGCGTCCGGGGATTTTTTTCGCGGTACAGGTCGGCGCACTGTTCTCGTTCGTGATGCTCTGGTTTCTCTTTCGAAAGTTCCGTTCAACGGTCAGAGCGATTCCCGTGGAGCGACCGCGTTCATCCGTCCCCTCCGTGCTCCTCGTTGGTGTCATCGTTGCGCTCGCGGTGATCTCATTCACTGTCCACGATTTCCCGTACGCCTCCGGCCTCACGGTGCTCGCGTTCGCCCTCATCGGCTGGCTCTGGCACTTCATCACCGCACAACCACACAATTCCCACCGCGAGGTCTCTCCCCCTCTTTCAGAGGGGGAGCTGGAGGAGGTGCGCGGGGAGCGCGAGGGGGTGAGGAACGCATCGTTTAGTCGCGCCGCCCAACGCTTCCGCACCTTTTGGGAGCGGCTACGCCCCGGTCACGAGCTCCTCCGGCAGCTCGATTGGGAGACCACGCTCTTCCTCGTCGGCGTGTTCGTGGTCGTCGGCAGCTTGAGTGCGACCGGTGCGATCACCGCGTTCACCGGATGGTTCCAGACCCTCACCGGCGGGAGCATCGGCCGGACGTACGTGCTCCTCGTCGTGTTCTCCGTCGCGCTGTCCGCGTTCATTGATAACGTTCCATTCGTCCTCGCGATGCTCCCAGTTGCACAGGGGCTCGCGGCAAACCTCGGCATCCAGCCATTCCTCCTCTACGCCGGGCTCCTCCTCGGGGCATCCGTCGGTGGGAACATCACACCGATCGGCGCGTCCGCGAACATCATCGCGTACCGTTGGATCGAGGAG
>CAZPCZ010000078.1:0-5513 GCA_964585225.1 uncultured Gammaproteobacteria bacterium | reverse complement strand
CACGCATTGGGCGTGGTGGTGTGCGATCGTGTACACGCGATGGGAGCTGGTGGTGGCGGTGGTGGCTGGGGCGAGCCGAGGAGCGGTCGAACTTGTCGAGGTCGTCTCCTCCGCCAAGCGACCAACGGCACCGCTACGCCGCCCCGTTCGCACTCGGCTTCATACTCGTCAGTGCCGCTCTCGTCAGCCTCGCGCTGCCCTTTGTCGACATGAAGCAGCGTCTGATTTCCGACATGGACCGGACGTATTGGAGCGTGTGGCGGCTCCTCGCCTGTGTCGCACTGGGCGGCGTCGGTCTCGCCGCGCTCGTGTTCGTCGTCCGCCCGAACGCGCACGCGCACATCTGGTCGCTCCTTCTCTACGACGACGCGGTGGCTCGTCGCACGCATTGGGCGTGGTGGTGTGCGATCGTGTACACGCGATGGGAGCTGGTGGTGAACTTTCTCCTCCGCAAGTTCCTCGTTCGACTCGTTCCCTTCCTCGTCTTCCGCTTCCTCTTTGAGGAGCAAGTCCCGACGGCGCTCGTTGGCTACGCCTTGTTTGGGACGACGGCGACGTTTGTGGTGGTGTTGGTTCTCTCCGGACTGCGTATCCACGTCGCGCGCCGTGGAGCGGACGAGGTCGCGGAGTCGTCGTCGAGTCGCCGCGATCCTCCGTCGCGAGGCGACGACGGTCGCGACGTGGCTTCGACGTCGTCTGCTGGCTACTTGGCAACGGAGTGTTCGCCGGCGGACGGGTCGGCGAAGGAGGGCGCTTCCCTTCTTCTGCCGCTCGCCGAGGCGGCGGGCGGGGACCTGGCCGCCTCCGACAGCCGGCGCGCGCGTGGCGCGGACGGGGCGCACCGTGCCGCGCTGTGGGCTCTCTTTCTGGAGATGGTCCTGGTCGCGCTCGAATTGGTCGCATCGTCGATGCTGGGCATGTCGCCGGTTCCGTTGGGGGTCTCGGTCCTCTTTCAGAGCGTCGATGCGTTTGTGTGCTTTGTTGCGCCGGCCTTGTTGTTCGCCGGGGCGTGGAAGGGCTGGTTTGGATGGCGGGTGGAGATGCTCGAGCTCGGCTTGCAAGCGGTTGGCGACGCGGCGGCCGCCCGTTGACTCGGCGTTGTTGATTTGGTATGTGGAGTCCCGGTGTGTGTGTGTCGCTCGCACGAGTTGGGACAAACGGCGCCGTCGATCGGCGTCCGGCGAGGTCGCGTGTGTTCCGTGCGTCGTGCGTCGCTCGGAGACGCGGACTCCGCCTCCGGCTCGCCGATGCGTCGTCGCGCACGCGAGTGGGAGGCCGGAGACGAAGGGGCGCAGCGTGCGTGACTCGGGCCCAACGGGCGCGCCCGCGCTTTGGACCCCTCTTCCCCCCTCGTCGACAACTTGCCTTGCGAGGCCCGGTCCCTCCCCCGCACTACACATACACCGCACCGATCGAATTGCTCGTGTTGCTCTTGTGTTTGCCTTGTGTTGTACCCTCGGAGTGATTACTCGGCGTCGTTGTTTCCGAACCCCGGCTCAGTGTCTCCGCGTACGTGATCGTTTGTAAACGAATCGTCGTGCACGCGTCGAAAGCCGCCGCGGACGATTGTCGTTTGCGGCGACGAAACCGTCGCTGCAAGTCAGAGAAGAGAAGTGCACGAGTCGCAAGAAGTGGCGTCGACGGACGATGGGCGGCGAGCGACACACCGCGACGAAAGGAACCCTCCGTAGCCGACCAGACCACCTCCTCGCGCCGTCCCACCCCGAACGTGAACGTTGTTCCTCACAGAGAATGCGAGCGGCGGCTGCCTGTGAGTTTTCGACGTTGTATACTCACCGGATCGCCGCCACGGGGGTGGCGGTCGGCCGGCCCGTGATTTGTTTCTTCTGGGGAGGTTGTGGCGATTTGCGTGTCCGAGATGTGGTGTCTTGCGTGTTCGCTTTCTCGTGTGTTGTCCGATTGTCTTCGAGCTTTTGTTGTTCGTTCTTATTCGTTTTCTTGTCTATTTTTCAGGTGTTTTCAATTTTGAGTGTTCGGTACATAATACTTTACGAAACACTAAATGTACGAAACACCTGAAAAGATGACAAGCAAACAAATTAAAGCAGCACTCACAAACAAACAAACCAACCAACCAACCAACCAACAAACAAACAAACAAACAAACAAACAAACAACGCACAACGACAACGAACTCCACAAACACCACATCACACCGAAATGGACAGGACGCCACAACACCAGACATACTCGCCGACAGCGAACGTGACCCTGATCCGCGCAATCGGGTCGTCCCGGTCGGCCGCCTTCACCTCCCGCCCAATCGACTCTGAGCGATTCCCGCAGCGAACAACACGAAAGGCAACACAAAGGCGACGACACCATCCAGCACTTGAAAGGCAACCGACAACGCAAACGGAACCGAGGTCATGCTCAGCATCGACGAGGCGACCAACTCCAGCGCGACGAGCGACATCTCGAGATAGAGCGCCCAGGGAGCGGTGCGGTGCATCTGCCGCTCGGCGGCGCCAGAAGGGCCACCGTGCTCGGATCCCGCGACGTCGACATCGCCGAGGCCCTGCGCATCCGAAGACGACGCCTCCGTCGGAGTACCATGACGCGCGCCCCATTCGACGGCAGCGACGCCGCCGCCGTCACCTTCCGACGACATATCGGCAGCGCGCTCGTGCCACTCACACCGCTCCGCGGGACCGGATCTCCCTCCCGCCGTAGTCCACCCCGCTCCATCGCGCGCGGCGCGAATACCAAGACCAAACAGGACCAGAATCGACACAAAGATCGACGTCGTTCCGAAAAGCGCGTAGTCGACGAGGTCGGTTGGGATCTGCTCGTGAAAGGCGAAGCGAAAGATGAGGAAGGGGGACGAGTCGGATGAGGAACTTGCGGAGGAGGAAGTTCACCGCCAGCTCCCACCGCGTGTACACCACGCCGCACAACCGATCGAATCCGGCGCGACGCGGCGAGTGGTCGTCGAAGAGAAGGAGCGACCAGATGTGCCCGGGATCGTTCTCGACGACGACGAACGCGATCGCCGCGAGTCCGATGCCGCCCAACGCGAGACAACTGAGCAGACTCCACACGGTCCAGTACTCCTCATCCATGTTCGCAATCAGGTGGCGACGGTCGTCCACGAACGGTAACGACCGACTGATGAGCGCCGTGCTGACGAGCTTGAAAGCGAGCGCGAACAAGGCCGCCTGACGATGCCGTTCGGTTGACGAACCTCCGCCCGGCTGCAACAGGGACTCGCGTGCCGACTCCGGATCGCGGCGTCCCTTCCAGCCCGGAAGGCGACACAACTCGCGCCACGCAACCAGTCCGCCTACCAGCAGGGTGACGGCGATCAGAGCGATGGCGTCGACAAGCGTCTCCGTCGCACTGTTGCACGAAACGAGATAGCCGGGCGACGGGACCGCGAAGCCGCGCACCGCGCCGACCACGAATCCAAGCGTACTCGTGTGGCCGGTCGGAAACGCCGAGAGAAGGACGAGGACTTGGTAATGAGTCAGGAGGAGCAAGAGCCATCGGAACACGTCGTCGAGGGCTCGCCGCCTCGAGACCAAGCCGAGCGACAAGAGAAAGGCGAGAAGCATCACGCCCCACGCCCGCGCGATCACGAAGCGCCACTCGCAGGCAACGCACGAGCTTCCCAGGCGACCCCATCCGCTCGCGCACGACGAACAGAACGAGCCGGTCGAGGCCGCGAGACACCCGTCGCCGTCCGCTCCGAACGCGTTCTGCGAATCGCGGCAGTGAGAGCGGCACGAAACGCAGCGCGAATCGCATACGAGACACAACTCGTCTGCCGCACAAGCGCCAGGGCACGCATCGCGACACGCCGCGGACCGGCTGATGAGTCACGCGCGTTGAGCGACCTCGATCGTCTCACCGACCACGGGACGCCACCGCTCGCGAAATCCAAGCGAGAACCGACCTCGCCGCAACGCCATGTCGGAAAAGAGCATTGGAACACGTCGTCGTTGCTCATGTGGCTCGACGTTCGCCAGTAGCCGGCCCGGGACGTCACCGAGTCGTTCACACATCGGACACACGCTGCGGCGCCAGAAAACTTCGTGCAGTACAGTTGGGTGCAGTCGCCACATGTGGCGTTCGCGTTCGAAGAGCGAGCGAAACCGTAGTTGCAAACGCAGTCGCTCGGTCGCGAGGCGCCGGAACTCGTGGTCGTCGAGTCGGGCGGACAGGGGGCGCACTCGCGCGCGACGTTCTCGTTCGCGTCGCGGTACGTTCCTCTTGGACAGGGCGCGCACGCCGTCTGACCCGCAGTGTCGATGTACGTGCCCGCCGGGCACGGGAGACAGACGGTTTGGCCGAGAGCGGCGACGAACGTCCCGGATTGGCACATGGCGCACGCGGAGGCGCCCGCCGCGTCCGAGTACGTTCCGGCGGCGCAGGGCGAGCACTGGCCGGAGACTCCGTTCGACTACGAACCGGCCGAACAATTTCCACACACCAGAACGCAGTACGAGGGGCAATACGCGCACACGCACGCGATATCCGATCTGTCGCAGAACAGCGAATCCTCCACTATGATCGTACGGTTCGCGATTCCGCTCGCAAGTCGCACCTCCTGTCCCGGAATGCAGCCAAACAAGTAGACGTTGCCAAGCTGCTGAACGCCACTCAGCGACGAGGCGTTCACCGCTCCAGTGAAGCGATTTCCGTAAAGGAAGAGCGTCGTGCGGCTGAGGTCACTCGATCCCGAGTACGGGTTGATAGTCGATCCCGTCAGAAGGTTGTTTGAAAGCGACAAGGCGAACAACAACAGTTCCGTCCCGACACGTCGCATCGAGGAAGGCTGCCCGAGAGCTGGTTGTTCTCCAACGAGATGGTGCGATCGACAAACGACGGATCGGTCGAGAGGATTCCACAGGGAAGCGAGCCCTGCAATCGATTGCCAACGAGGTTCACAAACTTGAGGTTCTTGCTTTGAAGACCGAGAGTCGAGGGGACGGCACCGGAGAGATCCATCGAGGACAAGTCCGCGTAATGCAAGTTGGCGAGCGCGCCCAACTCCTCCGGGACGCTCCCCGTCAGCTTCGATCCAAAAAGTGCAGGAGCGTGCGAAGAGAAGAGAGCCGGCCCAGCCAGGAAGGCATCGTTCCGGCGAGGTACGGCATCTGTGACAGCTCGAGGTACGACAAGGAACTCAGCAGCGCAAGCGTCGAAGGAAGCGTTCCGCCGACATTGGTCTGCGACAAGTCGAGCAAAACCAAGGAAGACAACCTCCCCAACTCGGGGGGTATCGTGCCTGTCCAATTCGTCAGAGATAAGCCAAGGTACATCAGCGAGGACATGTCACCTAGTTCGCGGGGAAGCGAGCCCGACAAGTTCGACTGATCGACTCCAAAGGAGAGCAACGACGTCAGCAATCCCACCGAGGAGGGATTCGTCGCGCTCAAGTTCGTCTGCATCAGGTCCAGGTACTGCAGACTACCGAGGCTCGCCAATTCCGGAGACAGAGTACCTTCGAGTTGCGTTTGGTACATGAGCAGGTAGGTCAGCCGCGTCAG
>CAZPCZ010000077.1:1931-5748 GCA_964585225.1 uncultured Gammaproteobacteria bacterium | reverse complement strand
CGACGGTGCCAGACCGCGCGATCGTCGTCATCGGTGAGCTCCTCCCGAATCCGGCAGGCGGTGACGACGCGGGTGAGTTCATCGAGCTCATGAACGTCGGCGGGCAGCCGGCTGAGCTCAGCGGGTGGCGACTGCGCGACGAACTTGGGTCCGAGTACGTCCTCGCGCCGTCGGACGGTCCGACCGCGATCGCGGCCGGCGGCGTGCTCGCACTCCCACGCTCGCGGACCGGCATCGCGCTGAACAACACCGGCGGGGAGACCGTGCGCCTCTTTGCGCCCGGGCACGACCGGGCGACTGCAACCGTGTCGTTCGACGGTGCGGCGGAGGAAGGATCCGCGTGGGCACGCGGTGCGGACGGTCGTTGGTCGTGGACGCTCACGCCGACGCCAGACACACCGAACGTCATCGCGGTGCCGAACCGGCCGCCAGCGGTGCGCGTCGTTATGCCGGAGCGCGTGCGCTCGGGCGAGGTCGTCGTGTTCGACGCATCAGATACCACCGACCTCGACCGCGATGCGCTCTCGTTCCTTTGGGATTTCGGTGATCCCGACACCGACGCGGACCACGCGACCGGATCGGTCGGTCGGTACGTGTATGCAGAATCAGGAACATACACCGCGACGCTCACGGTTACGGATTCCCACGGTGCGGTTGCAACGGAGCGGCGTCGGGTCGTCGTCCGCAATGCCGGTGCCGATGCGTCGATTGCCGGTACCGCGACGAGCTCCGATCGGACGGGACGGCGCCGGGCCGCACGCGCGTCGACGGATCCGGAAGAACCCGTGACATCAGATGACGACCCCTCGACGACGCGACGTCGGAGCGGTCAGAGAGGCACGCCCATCGCCGTGGAGTCGCTCGCGGAGCTCCACGACCTCATCATCGGGACAGACGTTCGGGTCCGCGGCGTGGTGAGCGCGCCACCCGGGAGCGTCGGCGCGCAGGTGTTGTACATTGCGGATGCCGGCTCTGATGCGTCACCGGAATCGGGTGTCCAGGTGTACATCGGAAAGCGCGTAATCCCCACACTCGCAGTCGGCCGCATCGTCGAGGTGACTGGCGAGCTTCGGGAGGTTGGTGGTGAGCGGCGGGTTGGTATCGCGCAGCCAGGGGACGTGCGGATCGTCGGGATTGGAGCGGTGCCGGAGCCAACGACGTTACGCGCCCGCGATGCGAGCGCCGAGCTCGTCGGGACGCTCGTTCTCGTCGAGGGAGAGGTCGTCGAGATGCGCGGGCGCACGCTCGCGCTCGACGATGGGAGCGACGAGATCCGCGTCGTGCTCCCGTCAGCAACGACGGATGCGGCCGCGGGGATTCGGAGCGGTGCGACGGTACGGATAGCCGGTATACTCAGCCGCACGCGTACGGGGTACCGCGTCCTCGCGCGGTCCGGAGCCGACGTGACGACCGTCACTCGATCGGATGCCGTGGCGGCGGCAGGCGGCGATCCCGCCACGCCGCAACCGATCCGCGACGACGTCGAGCTCGCGGTGCTCGGCGGTGGCGGGAGCGCGCTCGCGGCGGGTGCGCTCTGGCGCCGGCGACGCTTGCTCCTGCTCGCGGCCGCTGGCATCAAGAAAATCATCAACATCGGACGTCGCATCACATGATCATCTTCGCGCTCCCACCACACGAACGACTCTCGCGAGCGATCGCGCGCGCACTCCGCGCGCGTGTTGGGCGAGTCGAGCTTCGCGTCTTTTCCGATGGCGAGCGCTACGTGCGGCCGATGACGGTCGTACGAAGCCAGGATGTCGTCGTCATCGCGAACACCGGTCCGGACGCCGGTGCGCTCCTCGACCTCCTCATCCTCCTCCACGCGATTCGATCGAGTGGCGCGCGGCGCACCACGCTCGTCATCCCGTACCTTGCGTACGCACGACAGGATCGGGCGACGAAACCGCAGGAGCCGGTCACGGCGATACTGGTCGCGCGCCTCCTCGAGTCGGCCGGTGCGGATCGCGTCGTGCTCGTCGATCCGCACAGCGAGGCCGCGGTACGCACATTCCGTATCCCGGTTCGCGTCGTAGATCCGCTCCCAACGCTCGCCAACCCCCGTCATCTCTCCCCCTCTTTGAGAGGGGGAGTAGGAGGGGGTGCACGGGATAGGGACAGGCGGCCGGTCGTCGTCGCGCCCGATGCCGGCGCACGCGATCGCGCACGACGACTCGCGGCGCTCCTCGGCGCGCGCGACATCGTCGTGCTCGAGAAAGCGCGTCCGCGTCCGAACGTGGCGCGCGTCGCGCTCCGATCGGCCGATCGCGCTCGTGTACGTGGCCGCGCCATCGTGCTCGTGGATGACATGATCGACACCGCGGGGACGATTACCGCGGCGGCACAACGACTCCGCGCCGCAGGCGCCACACGCATCGCCATCCTCGCCACGCACGCGGTGCTCTCCGGCCCCGCGCTCGTGCGTCTGCGGCGCGCCCGCATCGATCGCATTATCGTGAGTGATTCGCTCCCATCGCCTCGCCGGAGCCTTAGGCGAAGGCGGGCGCTTCGCACCGTTTCTCTCGCACCCGCGTTGACGCAGGCGCTCCAAATGACGTATCGTAAGAAGCGATGAGCGGGTATCGTATAATGGCCATTACATCTGGTTGCCAATCAGAGGACGGCGGTTCGATTCCGCCTACCCGCATTGGGTATTTTGGAACAAGTTGGTGATGCGAAACCGGACTCCGTACGGAGTCCGGTTTCGTGTTCGTACGTGCAGCGTCATTGGCGGCCCATCGCTGTGGCTTCTCACAATGATCGTTTGCGTGAAGATGCACGCAATGTGAAACGGGGACCCGTGGGGTCCCCGTCGTGTTCGATCGTGTTCGTCGCGCTACTTCGCCGCGGTCGCCTCGGCCGGCGTCAGCGGGTGGAGCTCCGCCACGACGCGGTCGAGCCAGTACCGCATGTCCGCCACCTTCACGCCCTGCTGCGCACGGCGGAAGAAGAACGCCTCGAGCTTGCGGTAGGGTGTGTCTGCTCCATCTGGGCCGGAGCGCATGAACTCGTCGATGCACTCCATCTTGGAGTAGACATGCCCAACGTCCTCGTCCGCCTGTCCATTGCCGTCGTCGTCCACTCCATCTCCATCGTTATCCGAGTACCACCGGAGCCACCACCGCGGGACGTCGCAGTCGCCGCGCTTGAGGCGCTGGAGGTACGCGAGCTCACGACGGTGGTTGTACGTCGCGAGGTAGCGCTGGCCGTGTTCGAGGATACCGAGGTAGACTCGCTGATCAGTGGGTGAGAGTTGCCGCCACGCATCCTTCACGTGCGGCATGGCCCAGTCGTACAGGAGCCCCCCGAGACGTCGCGAGCTGATGATCTGCGGAAAGACCCGCGTGCGCAGATCGTCGGTCCACGTGGTGTATTCGCGCACCGCGCTGTTCCCGGCCTGCAGCAGACCGTACGCTTCGTTGACGTCGGGCTCGTTCGGGTAGATCTGCGGTTCAACGACGAATGTGTCCAGGAGGCCGGTGAGCAACGTGGCCCAGGACGAATACGAGGGGTACCCGCACGCGCGCAGCGACGCACTGGTCCGCTCTGCCGGAACGCCCTGGGCTCGGCAGGGGCTCGCTACGGGGAGGCACTCATGCTCTCGATTGAGTCCCCAGTAGATCCGAAACTCCGGAAGGCCTGGGGGAGGATCGCTCACGTGAAGCGCCGGTCGCTGATGGCCGTACCATCCCCCATCGATCGGATTCGGACACCGGTTGACGATCGGCTTCGCGGCCGCCGTTCGCGTGGCGGTCTCCGCTTCGACGTGACGTCTCGTCTTCTGCTCGAGCATCGCGACGCGATACTCGAGCGCATCGAA
>CAZPCZ010000077.1:0-1831 GCA_964585225.1 uncultured Gammaproteobacteria bacterium | reverse complement strand
CGTGACGTCTCGTCTTCTGCTCGAGCATCGCGACGCGATACTCGAGCGCATCGAACCGTCGCTCTGCTTGGCTCCGCGGCGAATTGTCGCACGAGAGCATCGTGCACAGCAGTGCGCATCCGTACATCGCTCGCATCATCGGACCTCCTTCGTGTGGTGATCGGCGGGTAAACGTGGCTTGGAAAAGGACCCCTAACGCTACCACAGTAGCGCATTCCCGTCAAGCGCCTCGGCCGGAGCTCGGCGGGGTTGGTGCGTTGCGCTATACTGAAGTATAGTACCGTGCGCACTCACGTTCGCCGCACACTCGCGCACCCCGCGCCGTATGATTACTCCCGAAGACCACGACCGCCGAGACGAGATCTCTCGCGACCTCCGCCACGCCGTCGGTGGATTGTTGATCCTGCTCGTGCTCATTGCGCCGGGAGTTCTCTTCGGCAAGTCTGATGCGTCGCGACGGAATCGCGATCGTGGGGAGGACCATACGAGTCGAGTCGACCGTGAACGGGAGACCGAACGCGATGACAATCGCGACGATCGCCGTGCGAGCGGCGCCGACCGCGCGGCTCCGACCGCGGTCGAGTCGCGCTCGGATCGCGCGACCGAAGTCCTCGACGCCCTGCAGAGCGGTCAGTCCCCGAGCCGTGCGACAACGACCCCCACCCCCGAACCCACCGCGCCTGCTCCGACGATCACCTCAGTGACGACTACTGATACGACGCAGACGACCACCACGACGACCCCCACGACCACGACCGCCCCAGTCGCCACCACCACCGCGAGTCCGATTCCCGCCGCGGTGGAGCTGAGCGCGGACGAGCTCGTTCAGCTCGCGTCGCTCGGGTACCTCACGGTGCCGTCCGGGGAGCTCACGAGCGCTGCCACCCGCGCGACCATAGTCCCTGCGCTCACGACCTCGCTCACCCTCCCCAGTGGGACCGCGCAGGTATCGATGCCGGCGGGGACGACGATTGTCCCGACCACGGGGGCCATGGACCTCGCCCGGCTCCGAGCGCGCGACGGGACCAGCGAGGTCACGAACGCGACCGGCTCCATGCTGCGGGCGATCGAGTACGGGGTTCCGGGGACGAGCCTCACGTTCGACCGCGCGGTGACGATCACCATTCCGGTCGGGCGGCAGTACGAGCGGCAAGTGCTCGAGATCTACCGCTCGCCAACCGCGAACCTCCACGGGGTCACCGCGCCCATGGCGACCTGCGTGGTGACGAACGGGGCGTGCGCGTTCCTGACGAACGGCGCGTCATACTTCGTCGTCATCGCATCAGGCTCGAACGCGAGCGGGTCGGATTTCACCCCACCAGCACCACCATCCGCAATCACCGTGACCATGACGAGCGGTGCCGTGACGCTCGTGTGGCGTGATCCGCCGGACCGCGACCTCGCGCGCGTCGCGGTGCTCCGGAACACCCCGCCGTCCACCGCGGTGTCCGGGAGCCCGCTCACGTGGGTCCCGCGCGGCATCGAGCGGTACGTTGATCGGTCGGTCGTCCCCGGTCAGGCATACCTCTACATCCTCCGCGCGGAGGACGGGAGCGGGAACGCACGGAACAGCGAGGCGGTTATCATGGCGACGCCGGTCGAGGATCTCTCGCTCGCGCCGAACAGTGCGGGTCACCCCACCGTGGGCTCCGCGCTCGTGCGTACCGAGGCGATCGCGGATACCACAACCGAGGAGATTGACGCATCGCGTTGGATTCCACCGACACCGTTCTTCCGCGCGGTGTACGGCGATCGCTGGGAGCAGGAAATCGAGGGGATCCTCCAGGTGATCCGATCCGTCGGCGCGCTGTCGATCGGCGGTGGTCGGTGA
>CAZPCZ010000076.1:0-5923 GCA_964585225.1 uncultured Gammaproteobacteria bacterium | reverse complement strand
GGCGTCGGCGGGCACGTCACCCAGAGCGCGCCCGGCCCGCAGCCGCCGGTGTAGTCCGACGGATCGCCGTAGGGGTTCACCTTGCGGCCGGACGCATCGCGAACCTCGAAGTGGAGGTGGGGGCCGGTGGACTGGCCAGTGTTGTCGGAGAGGGCGAGGAGCTGGCCAGCGACGACGTGGTCGCCCATCTGCACTCTGATCGTATTCGGGAGGAGGTGGGCGTACCATGTTTCATGGCCAGTTTCGTGCCGAATCTTGACGATGTTACCGTAGGCCCCTCCAAGCGGGAACGTGTTCTGCGGGATGCCGCGGCGCGTGTAGATCACCTCTCCGTCGGCTGATGCCCTCACCTCAGTGTTGTTGCTCGTGCAACCGTAGTCCGTTGCGAAGTGATCGTATGCGGTACCGTTCACGCAAGACAACCACTTGCAAAAGATACACACGCCGGTAGCCGAACAGCTTCCACGGCAGTCCCCTGGCGTGCGAGTACCGATTGAGAACGGCAACCACAGGAGACCGTCTCCTGCTTGGGCAGAGTTGGCCTGTACCAAAGAGAGCAGGAACACTGCGAGGATGGGGGTACTCGACGACACCGGAATCCTGACGCTCATCGTGCCACCTCCAAGTGGTCAACGGCGTACTCAAGAATTGCGCTCTCCAGAGGCCCAGTCAAGAGGTAAACGCGCTCACCGCTCTGCCAAACGTACGCACGCATCAGCACGTCCGTTGCTGCTGCGTCGTCGTACGGGTAGGTCACGCGAGTCATGTTCACGCGAGAACGTACGATGTTTTGTTGATCGTTGATGGTGAGAAACTCCCCCAGAACTTGCGCTACGCTGCCGCTACTAACCCGGTAGGACATCTGCGTGGGCAAGTCACTCATCGCTGGTGGCTCGCTCTCGTAGAAATCGACGAAGACATTCTCGGTACCGCGTTCTACGTCTTGCGCTCTCCGCTCAGAGACATACCACCCCTCCGGGTACGGAACGATAATCCCGAGCTTCTCGCTGCGGTATTCGGCCCACTGGGTGGGAAGTGTGCTCGTCGCGTCGCTCGATGGACTCGCGGGGCTCGTGCCCTGATCTCGCCGACCGCTGTTCGGTTGGTATCCCTGCTTCTGGCATCCGGCGCCAAGGAACACCACCGCGATCGCGGCAGCGCAGAGCGCGATACCCATTCGGTTGTGAATGAACGACATCATTCCTCTCTTTCTCTCTTGAGGACCCACATTCAGCATATCGCTTGCGTGCGTCATGAGTTATCCACTCCTACTCACTCATTGTACTGTTCATCTCATATCCTTCGGATTTTCCTCGCTCGGAATCCATTCTTGCGGATCGATCCCTGAAACCACCACTCCCGCGGGGACCGTGACGGGAACTGGCGCATTTGCAGAGCACTCTTCAGGAATCGCACATCCGAGATATCGCGCTTCGTACACATTTCCCTTACCCCTTGACACCACGACGTACGTACCAGCCGGCACCTGCAGTCGGTACCCCACGCCGTAGGCATATCGGAGGTCATCGTGAACCTGTTCGTCTGTACAAAACTGTTGCTGCGTCAGTACATTGGTCGCACACACTCTCTGCGGAAGCACCACCTCGCTCGGGTAACTCAACGAACCCTCAATGACACCGGAGTCCGCAGTCGGAACGACGGTGTCAGGAAACTTCAAGAGCGTCGCTGCGGCCTCAAAAAACGGATCGTCCTCTGCACCACTGAACACGTACTGCCACATACCGTCCTGCCACACATAATGGACCCACCACGGCAGCGGAGCCGATGATTCATCGAATGGATTTCGCAGTGGTGGCACGCGTACACGTTCCATCATAATCCCTGAGCGCGTCACGCGTGAGAAGTCCGCATCACGGATGCCATGCTCGAACTCCTCCTTGGTTTGTCGTAATCGACGCAAAGAATATCCAACCGCCTCACTCTCGCGTGGATAAAAACGCACACGAAACTCTTGCTCGTTGTTCTGTTCGATGTACATCACCCAATCCTTTGGATATGGCACACGCACAGTGAGTACAACGTGTGAAAAGTATGTCCGTACCGCTGAACGCTGTTCACGAAACTGCTCGATAATCTGTTCGGTACCGACCGTTAAGCGTTCGCCTTCGGCTTTCCCAGCACGCGGTGGCTCGACGGATGCTTCGCTCTGAACTCGAGGAATGCCTTGCGCCGACTCTGTGGCGCGCTCCCGCAAAAGACCTCGGGAGGATTGCACGACAAGTGCAAGAAACAGCATCGCTAGACCCACGCGAAACAGTAATACATTCGTGAATACTGTTGAGGAATACCTACGACTCCACCACCGCCCGGGAATCGGCTGCGTGACCTCTTTGTCGCCACGTTGCCGGGAGACTGCGCATGCAAGCGCTACCACCGCAAGAACGGCGAATGCGACCGACGTGAATTCGATGATCAGCCCCGGTTGCATACAGGAAGCGAAAAAAATAACGGGGTATTCTCTACCCCAGCGTCTCGCCTGATAAGATTCCCCTGACTCGCTCTTCGGCACCGAGTGCGTGGATGCGGTGGGAGAGATACGCCCGATCGATTCCGGGGGCGATGGCGAGGAATGTTTGGATGTCGTGCACGTCGGATTTCCCAACCGCTGCACCGCGTTGGAGCAGTGCCTTGATGAGGAGCACATCCTCGGGCGGAAGAAAGACGACTCGTTCACCGTGGTACGTCGCAGTGATGGCATGATCCAGCATCGCTGCCCGCAGACTCAGTGCGTAGTCTCGGCCATCCACATGGAGGACGAGGTGACTCGTGAGCTGCATCGTGTGATCCTGTTGAGGATTCGAATTCCGAACATCCTCCTGCTCCGAGTGGTACGGATACGACACGATGCCGAAGCACTGATCCGCTGCATCATGGAGATCGTCCGGAACGAACATGTCCACGTCCTGTGGCGTCCGTTCATTGCCGAGCACGAATAAGCACCCGCTCCCGCCGATGGCGAACGGGACCCCACTCGCATTCAGCGTTGTCAGCGTCGGCAAGAGTAATGGAAACGCAGCAACGAGCTGCTCCAATCGCGCCGGAAGAATCGAGAGCGTATGCATAGGTCCATCCCATAATACACCTGCGTGCGTGCGGCACCCCCTCTCGCTCCCCCTCAGAACGAAGGGGAGAAAACTTTGACCCCGCCACACGGGGTGCGTACGCTGGGTACGGCGTCTCGCGTACGAGGCGCGTGTACGTTTGCATCACCCACACGGAAAGGAGCACGACGATGAGTGAAGCGCGCTACTGCCTCGGCGTCATCGGGGGGAGCGGGATCGACGGCCTCGGCGAGGCGGAGGTCTGCGGTGAACGCACCGTGGACACTCCGTACGGCCCACCGAGCGGCCCGATCGCCTTCGCACGGAGCGAGCATGCGGACATCCTCTTCCTCTCGCGCCACGGTCCCGGACACTGGATCCCGCCGTCCGCCGTCAACGTCCGCGCGAACATCTGCGCGCTGAAAACGCTCGGCGCGACACATGTCTTGAGCGTCTCCGCGGTCGGGTCGCTCCGAGGATCCATCGAACCCGGCCATCTCGTCGCCGTGAACCAGATCATCGACCGGACGGTCCGGCGCGCGAGCACGTTCTTCGACGAACCCGGCGTCGTTGCGCACGTGGGCTTCGCGGACCCCGTGTGCCCGTCGCTCCGCACCGCGCTCACCGAGGCGGTGCGCGAGGGAGTGCCGGACGCGGTGCTCCACAGCCAGGGGACGATCGTCGTCATCGAGGGACCGCGGTTCTCCACGCGTGCGGAGAGCGAGCAGTACCGGCAGATGGGCGCGGATGTCATTGGGATGAACGCGATGCCCGAGGCGGCGCTCTGCCGAGAAGCCGAGCTCCCGTACGCGCTCCTCGCGCTCTCGACGGACTATGACTGCTGGCACCGCGGCGAGGAGGCCGTGAGCGCAGACATGGTCGCGGCAACCATGCGAAAGAACGTCGGGAAGGCCACCAAGGCCATCCTCGCGCTCGCTGCCAGACTCCCGGATCCCACCACAAGTCCGGCGTACCGCTGCCTCGACTCCGCGGTCATGACGTCTCCCGAACTCCTCACCCCGGAGTGCGCGCGGAAGCTCACGTGGCTCCGGCCATTCTCCGCGCTCACCGTGCAGGGCGGTGACCAATAGCGTTCGGCGTATTCGGATCGAACCGCTGCGCGGCCACCAAGGGCCCCGATATCCATCGGGGCCCTTTTCCATTACACCCGGTACGTGTGATGCGCGAGGATGTTCATGGTATCACGCGTGCACTCCGTGAAGAGCGTTGAGAGCAGCGAGAGCGCCGGATCTTTCTCGACGTTCTTGCCATGACGGACGTGGTACAAACACGTGATGGTGCAGACGAGCGGCCACGGGTTGCCCTCCCCAATTTCGGGGAACCGATCGCGGTGTTCAAGGCGAGTGTCGGTGAACTCCCGCAGCTTCACATCAATGAGCTTGCGCCACTGGCGTTGGTGCTTCTTCGGAATGCCGAATCGCTCGAGCATGGCGGCGTACTCCGCCTCGAGCGCCGCGCGGAGGTCGCGGTAGAGGTCACGCCCGGCGCCCGGCTGCGTGAACGTCGAGATGGACTCCACCATGAGCATGGGGAGCACGACGCTCGAGGCGGCGAGCTCGTTGAAGATGAAGTCGTGCTCGCGCTCCGGCAGCTCGTGGAATCCCAACGCGCGCCGGAACTGCTCGCTACGGAAGCAGCGGAACGCGCGCCGGAGCATGCGATCGAGGATGTCCCGCGCCGCCTCCGCGGCATCCGGCGGTCCGTACCACCACCGCCGGATCGGCCGGAGCAGTCGCATGAGGATGACGTGGAGCATGAAACGTCAGGGGGACATCTCACCGATATCCGTCTCGGTGAGGCGCTCGACCAGGCGAACCCGCTCCTCACGAAGCGCGTGCTCTTGCTCGAACGACTCGCCGAGGATACGGTCGAGCCCAAGGATGGCGTCCTCGATGCGGGCGAGTTCCGCGTGCAGGCGTTCCACCTTTGCGAGGTCCTGCTCGTCGAGTGACTTCGCAAGCTCGGTGCTCATCGCCGCCTGCGTCGTCGATGCGAGCGCGACGTACCGCCGATGCAGGGCGAGTGCACGATTCCGAATCTCCTGGACACCGCGGAGCCGGATGTCGATCCCGCGGTCGATGGATGCCACATCGGCTTCTGGCCTCGGGGGCTGCTCAGGGGTAGTCATACCATTTCGAATATTGCTTGCTGACCACTCGCACTGGGACTGAGCATCCTCACACTCTTTATTTTCCCATTCGTGCGCCTGCCAGCCCTTGGGGGATGAGAGAATGGTCGGGGAGCTGGAAAGAAGGGGCTCGACCCCGCTTTCTGTATCACCACGATTCATTTCATTGTGGTACCACTTGCTTAGTTAGCTAACTAAGCAAGTGGTATGCGCGCGGCTCATGAGGACTCAAGTAGGCTTCGGAGTGCGCGGATTGCGGGGTGCTGCTTGTTGACGCAGTAGGAAACGTTGAGCGAGTACTGGTCCAGGATGATGAGGTCCACGGCCGCGAGTTTCTGCACATGCCGTGAGGTGCTGGGGAGGGAGAGCTTGAGGATACGCGAGAGATCGCCCACGGTGAGCCCCGGTACGGCGATGATCTCCTGTATCATCCGCACCCGCCGCTCATTCGCAAGCGCCTTCAAACTTCGCACAGCATCTTTCCTGTTCATACTCCTTCCCCCGTTCATGCGCATTCCCATCATACTACCCTACTTGCTTAGTTAGCTAACTAAGCAAGTAGGGTAGTTGGCGAGTTCAGGTTTCCATGTTCTGTTGTGTGATGTCGGAAAAAAATGGGGCTTGACCCCTCCTAAGAATGTGAGGATGTCATTGCATTCTCGTATTCTGGGAAATATTTTTGTATCGCTGGGAGTTCAAAATCCCTAAGGAT
>CAZPCZ010000075.1:0-6063 GCA_964585225.1 uncultured Gammaproteobacteria bacterium | reverse complement strand
CCGATCTAAGCGGCGTGAGTAACGGCACGTCAACGTAGACATCATGACACCCGGCCCCCCTGTAGGGGTCGGGTGTTTCCTCATCAACCGTTTGACTCGACAGCAGCGCGGGTGGTACGGTCATGGCGGTTCCTTCACCACCACGATGATGGCGATGGCGCAGGGAGGGTACACGGATGGCGGACGACGGACTCTTCACGTTTCTCACGATCCTCGTCACGATTCTGATCTGCGCGCCGGGTTCGTTGCTGATCCCCGCGATCGGGTTCGCGATCGGGCGGCGGTGGTTTCGGCAGCGACGCTCAACGCATCATACGGAGGATGCCCATGACCACAGCGATAGCGGAACGATTCCTCATGGAGGCTGAACCGCTCGCGCGGGTGCGTGAGCGGACGCGCGAGCGCGACGAACGGAGACGAGAGCGACTCAGCGCCGTCGGTGACCTCTCACCGCGGCGATTCACCGAGGCGCTCGACGCGCTCCGCGTGCGTATGGCGTTCAGCGCCCGGCAGTCGCCGGAGGAGCGCGGGAGCGCGTTCGCCGCGCTCCCAGACCCCGATCTCGCGCTCCTCGACCGCGCGGTGCGGGAGTACGAGGCGCTCGGTCGGCTCCGGACGCTCCAGGAACACTCGCGCGTCCAGGAATTCCTCGACGTCCTGCGCGTCAACTATGCAGTTGGGCGACCGGTCGTTCCGGGAGATGCGTTCCGCAACGTCGCCCGAGAGATGTTGCGGGAGGCGATGCCCTTCGTCCTCACCTTCGCTCCGCCGACGATCTCTCGGATGGATGACGACCAGCCCATCGGGCGCGGCCACGTCGTCGTGCTCCCGTGGCGCGCGTCGCTCCTCTGCGGCGAGGTGTACTCCGAGGCTGGCGTGGAACACTTCTGGCACCTCGGAGCCAAGCGGAACGAGCACACGCTCGCGACGGAGATCTACCACGAGTCCATGCCGCCGACGGATACGCGCCACCGGCTCCACCTCATTTGCGACCCGATGCTCGCGACCGGCGGGACGACGATCACCGCGATTGAGCGACTGCGCGCCGCGGGGGTATCCGAGCGGAACGTGCTCGTCGTCTGCGTCGTCGCGGCGCCGGAGGGCGTCGATGTCCTCCTCCACACGTACTCGAGACTCCGCATCGTTACGTGCGCACTGGACGAGCGGCTCGACCGGAACGGCTACATCGCGGGCCCGGGCCTCGGCGACTTCGGCGACCTCGCGATGGACGGCGTGGACCAGGCGTACGCGCAGGAGCGCTGGGTGCAACCCGGCCTCCTCACAGCCGAGCAGGCCGACCTCGTCCTCGCGCGCACGCAGGCCCTCGCGGCGCACGGAGCGTAGGGGCGGTCCGATGGCCATCGGACTGCCCCTACGGAACCACACGAACAGCAAACGCCCCCCGATGCCTGCCCGTCTTGGGCGGGGCCATCGGGGGACGTCTTCATGTCTGCGTCGGAGCGGAGCGATCAGCGCACGGCACCCCTCACGTCGTCGGTGGGGGCGATGGTTATACTGCGCAGCGGAGGCGGACACCGCCGCCGGCCGTGCGCTCGACGCGGTACCCGAAGAACGTATCGTGCGGCCAGTGCGCGGTGAGGAGGTGGATGAATGCGCTCCAGACGATGAGCGCGGCGTTGGTTGGGATGCACGCGATTTCCGTAATATGCTCGGCGGACTTCGCGGCGGGCCACACGAGCGCAGTTCCACCATCCCAAACGATGTCGTCGTCTTCGGTGAAGGAGAGCACACGGTCCTGGTGACGAGCGGGGAGGAGCTCGTCGTGGAGGAGCGCGACGATCGCACCGATCGAGAGGACTGCGCGGGCACGGAGCGGTGGGAGCGCGGCGAGGTCCGGGAGGCGTTCGCGGCGCCGCGCGAGCTCGCCATCCGGTTCGAATTCGTCGAGCATCCGGCGCACGGCGAATGGGAGTGTGAGGATGAGTTCAGACGCGGCGTAGAAGAGCTCCTTGCGGTCGTCGCCGAGGATGAATGGAATCTGGAACGCAGCCATCATGTCGGCCTCCGGCATGGAAAAGAGCCTGCGTGCATCGTCGCATGCGTCTTGGGAAATGTGAAGAGACGCTTCTCACCCCCTCCCGCTCCCCCTCAGAACGAAGGGGAGAGACGCATGGTCCTCAAAGGAAATCGGGCTGCGGAGTGCGCAGCCCGACCTTTGGTGCTCGATGGATGTGGCTACCGTGCGGTTCCGCCGGCGGGAGACCCACCGTCCGGAGCGCCACGGAGCCGATCTACCTTCTCGCGGAAGTAGTCCGCGTCGTCCGCCTTCGGACGGCGGCGGAGGTACCGTTCGTAGTACACGCGCGCCTCGTCGCGTTCCTTGAGCTCCTCGTAGCAGCGGCCGAGCCACTGGAGGAGCCTGGGATTGCGCGGGAAGTGCTGCTCCGCGCGGCGGAACGCCTCGATCGCGCCCCGTCGATCGCCGCGGAGGTACGCGCGCTGCCCTTCGTAGAACCCGTCGTAGAAGCCCTGGAGCTTCGGCGACGGCTTCGGCGGCGCGCACGTCTGTTGCTCGCACGTCACTGGCGTCGGGTCCGGCATGGCGACCGGCTCCGGCGGCGGGCAGACCTTCTCCGGCCCGGGTTCGCACTCCGGTGCGACCGCGAGGGTCGCGGCGCGCGACGGGAGCTTGATGAGGAGTCCGCTGCCGATCCCGAGCATGAGGAGCACCGAGCTGAGGATCAGCGCGTCCCTGCGTCGGAACGGCGCGGCCTTGACCGGCGTGCTACCGCCAGGCGGCGTGATTTCGCCGGCGCTGCGACGCGCGGTGTCGTCCCGCGGTGGTTCCGGAGGATCCCCGATCGGCGCGGTTGCCGTCGGCTCCTCGCGGAGCGGCGCGGTGACCCGCGGCGACGGTGTCGGCATCCGTGCCGGTGCTGCCGGGAGATCCGTGTCCGGAGGGGGCCATGCCGTCGGTACGGTCGCTCGGACGAGCGCGGGTGGCGGCGGGGCGACCACCGTCAGTTGCGCCGGCGGTGGCTCGACGACTCGCTGCTCGGTCGTGGGGCGCCTCGGGGGCTCCATCACCGGCGGCGGCGTGACCTGCGTCGGCTCCGGTCGGAGCTCCACGCGAGGAGACGGCACTGGCCGTGCGATCGGGCCCACCAACATCGGCGGCGGCGCGTTCGGCTGAGGAGCGCGGGCCGTCGCCGACACCGTTGGACGTTCGATCGCCGGCGGATTCGGAATCGGTGCCCTCGGGGGTGCCACCGTACTGGACGGCACCATCACGATCGGCCGCTGCACGACCGGTGCCGCGGGCGGCGCTGTTCTGATGGGAGGCTCCGCTCGCGGGACCGGCTGACTCGGGGTCGGCGTCGGCGCCGGGGGCACCGGCTGCGTCACCGCCTCGACGATCGCACGGATCGGCAGCGGAACCTCGCGCGGCTTCGCTTCGCTCGCGCGGTGCGCCGCGATGGCCGCCTGCGTCGCCACGGGGAACGCCGACGTCGGGATGGGCCGCAGCGGGTCCAGCGGAGCCGCCTCAGCTCTCGGGAGATCCGGACGGGTGACCGGCGGTGCCGCAGCCGGTGTCGGCTCGCCCCGCGAAGCCACGACACCAGTCGGTGCGAAGTGGGGCACGCCTCGCGAGGCCACGACACCGGTTGGAGCGGCGTGGGGCGGCCTGACGATCGGACGGAGCACGGTCGCCATCGCGGCGATGCCGTCGAATCGTTCCTCGACGCGCAGTGCGAGCGCGCGGGTGATCGCTCCAGCGAGCGCGACCGAGACGCCGGATCGCTGTGCTTGCACCGACGGGAACCCTCCCTTCTTGAGCGCGAGGAACACCCGGAACGGTGCGGTGGATCCCTGCCCGAACGGGAGCTGACCCGCCGCGAGCTCGTAGAGCATGACGCCGACCGCGAAGCAGTCCGCGCGTGCGTCGAACGAGCCCTGCGTGAACTGTTCCGGCGCGCGGTAGTGGATACCCGGGTGGGCGGCCATGGACCGCGATCCCATCGCGAGGAGCGTTTCCTCCGCGGGGTCCGTCGGCGAGGAGTCGATGCGCACGCGGAGCGCGTTTCCTTCGCGTCGGACGGAGACCACCTCGGGACGGAGTGCGCCGTGCGGCATGCCACGCGTCGCAAGTTCCTCGAGGAGCGCGAGGCCGAACGCGGCGACGGTGTCGATCGGGACATTGCCGTGCGCGCGGAGCTCATCCGCGCGCCAGCGATCTGCGCGGATCCATTCGTTCATGGTGGTCACCTCACATGGGTTGAACCGTGGGTTGAAAAGGGCCTTCCCCCTCCTGAACAACGCGGACACGGGGGGCGCTGAAACGTTACCGTTCGCCGCGCGTGATGTCAATGCCGCACGACCGACACCGCCGAGAGGCCCACAGCGTAGCGGAAAAGATGGGGGTCAGCGGAGTTCCGTGGTCAAATGCCGGGGGTGGGATTTGAACCCACACGGGGTTGCCCCCACGAGGTCCTAAGCCTCGCGCGGCTGCCGTTACGCCACCCCGGCGCTTTCTCCTCTGTACCCCATCGGATTCCACTGGGCAAGGTGGCGGAGGTTGGTACGATGGAGGAAATCTCTCGAGCCTATCTTGAGGAGCCCTGCGACGGAAGATCTCGTAGCCCGCGGTGCGAGCACGTACGCAGCACGCCGCGCATGGGGGAGATCCTTCGCTCCGCTCAGGATGAACTGGGTTGTATGCTCCGATCGCGCGGTGGGAGCATGATTTCGGGTTTTGTTCTCGTCCTCGTTTTTGTCCTTGTCATACCATGGCCGATATTCGCGTCCCACGGCGACCACGTCGTCATCGCGGAGGTGCAGGTGGGTGGGACGAACGCGCGCGATGAATTCGTCGAACTCTACAATCCGACCGCTGCCGCCATCCCGCTCGAGGGGTGGCGGCTTTCGAAACGGACCGGCACCGGCGCGCGCGAGGAGAATCTCGTGACGGTATTTCCGACGCTCACCATCGCGCCGCACGCCTCCGTGCTCGTCGCACACCCGGAGGGCGCGTTCGCGGCGACCGCCGATCAGAAATACACAACGCAGTCCGCACTCGCGAATGACAACACGGTTGTCCTCTACGGTCCTGCGGGATCAGATGGTCAGCGGTCAGTCGTTGACCTCGTCGGTTTCGGGACCGTCGTGCACCGCGAGGGTACCGCAGCTCCAAATCCGCCGTCCGGGCAATCGCTCGAGCGAAAACCCGGCGGTGCCGACGGGAACGGCCAGGACACTGGCGATAACGCGGCAGACTTCGCGGTTGCCGCGACGCCGACGCCACAGGGGGCGAGCGCTGCGGCCCGTCCGGTGATCACCACCACCCCTTCTCCCGACGCTCCGCCTGCTCCGACCGGAACGTCGGAGGTTGGGGCAGGCGGGACGAATGGGGAGAGCGATGGCGCCCCTTCGACAGGCTCAGGGAGTACTGACGGTGTACCAGCGACCACTGACACCACTCCTACTACTACTCCTTCTACTCCTACTACTCCTTCTACCCCTTCGTCACCACTCGTCGAGCCATCGCGGCCGACGACGCCGCTCCCCGCGCCGACGCACCTCCGCATCAACGAGTTCGTCCCCGATCCTGTGGAGGGTGACGAGTGGATTGAGCTTGTGAACATCGGGCCGGTGCCGGTCAACCTTGCGGACTGGACGATTGAGGATGGCGCGGAGACGAAGACGAAACTCGACGGTGCGGTCGGGGTCGGCCCACAGCGGTTCATGGTCATCCGGAAGCCCAAGGGAGCGCTGAACAACAGCGGCGACCGCGTCGTGGTGAAGAACTCGAGCGGGAACGTCGTTGATGCGGTGACGTATGGGGACTGGAATGACGGGCGGGTGAGCGACAACGCGCCGACCGCGAGCGATCCAGCGGCGGTCGCGCGTATCGTGGACGGCGTTGACACCGACGACGACCGGAAGGATTTCGTCCGCACCGAGATGCCGACACCGGGCGTGCCGAACGTCATCAGCGGAGCGCCAGATGCTCCTGATGGAGCGGTGCCACGTGGCACCTCGACCGCTGGCGCGACGGTGCCGGACGCCGCTGCGGAGGGCCAGCCAGCCAGTCCGCCGGAGGCA
>CAZPCZ010000074.1:0-6334 GCA_964585225.1 uncultured Gammaproteobacteria bacterium | reverse complement strand
TCCACGCGCCGCACGTCGTTACGTGCTCCTCGGGGACGGCCGGACTCCACCTCGCATGCCTCGCCGCGGGGATCGGTCCGGGAGACGAGGTCATCACTTCGCCGATCACGTTCGTCGCGAGTGCGAATTGCGCCGCGTACTGCGGCGCGACGCCGGTATTCGCGGATGTCGAACCGGATACCGCGTGCATTGATCCTCGTGCGATCGCGGCGAAGATCACTCCTCGCACGCACGCGGTTGTCCCTGTGCACTTCGCGGGGCAGAGCTGCGATATGGATGCGATCGTTCGCGTTGTCCGCGATGCCGAGCAACGGTTCGGTCGGAAGATTTGGATCATCGAGGACGCCTGCCATGTCCTCGGATCTACGTATCGCGGGGAGCCCATCGGGTCGTGCGCGTACGGCGACATGGCGGTGTTCAGCTTCCATCCAGTGAAGCATGCGACGACCGGGGAGGGCGGTGCCATTGCGACTCGTGATGCCGCGACCGATGGCCTCCTCCGGCGACTGCGGGGACACGGGATGACGAAGGATCCCGCACTCCTCTCCCAGCAGCCGGGGCCGTGGTACTACGAGCAGGTGACGCTCGGGTACAACTACTTCCTCACGGATTTCCAGGCGGCGCTTGGGTTGTCGCAACTCAAGAAATTGCCGCGGTTCATCGCACGACGCGCAACAATTGTCGCGAAGTACGATGCGGCGTTCGCGGATTTTCCACATCTCCATCCACTCGCACGTCGGCCGGACACGACGACCAATTTCCACGTCTACATCCTTCGGATGAATTTCGCAGCACTCGGGACGACGCGCGCTGCAGTCATGGCAACATTCCACGAGCGCGGCATCCAAACACAGGTCCACTACATTCCCGTCACGCACCAACCGTACTACCGACAGCGCTACGGCACCGCACCCGGCGACTGCCCGATCGCGGACGCATACTACGACCAGTGCCTCACGATTCCGCTCTTCCCGAAGATGTCCGACGAGGATGTCGAGCGCGTTATCGCAGCAGTTCGAGCAACCGTGCACTCCTATGCGAAGCAACACGCGTAGCCAGGAAATGATCGCGCGTGCACGTCGCCGAATTCCCGGCGTTACGCAGCTACTCTCGAAGCATCCGGATCGCTTCGCGCCCGGCGCGTGGCCTGGGTACTACGACCGTGCAGCTGGCGTGGAGGTATGGGACCTCGATGGGAACCGATACACCGACATGTCCATCGGTGGGATCGGTGCGAATGTACTCGGGTACGCGGATCCGGATGTGGATGGTGCGGTGCACGATGCGATCGCTCGCGGATCATCGTCATCCCTGAACTGTCCCGAGGAGATCGCGCTCGCAGATCTCCTCTGCGAGCTTCACTCATGGGCGGAGATGGCTCGGTTCGCGCGCGGTGGCGGTGAAGCGATGGCGATCGCAGTACGGATCGCTCGCGCGAAGACCGGGCGAGATGTCATCGCGTTCTGTGGCTACCACGGCTGGCACGATTGGTACCTTGCGGCAAACCTCGGTGCCGCAGATGCATTGTCGCCCCATCTCATGGCAGGGCTGGAGCCCGCTGGAGTCCCCAAGGTGCTCTCCGGCACCGCGTTTCCATTTCGATACAATCAACTCGATGAGCTCGATGCGATCATCCGCGACCATGGCCGCGAACTCGCGGCGATTGTCATGGAGCCGATACGGAGCGCGCAGCCTGCGCCGGGGTTCATGGACGGCGTGCGGCAGCGCGCCGACGCAACCGGCGCGGTGCTCATCGTCGATGAGGTGTCCGCGGGCTTCCGTCTCACGACCGGCGGCGCACATTTGACACTTGGCCTCACGCCGGACATCGCGGTGTTCTCAAAGGCGATGGGGAACGGGTATCCGATCGCCGCGATCATCGGCACCGAGAAGGTCATGCGCGCCGCCGAGCGCTCCTTCATCTCCTCGACCATGTGGACCGAGCGCATCGGCCCCACCGCCGCACTCGCGACGATCGCGAAGTTTCGCCGCACGGAAGCACACCTCCACCTCAACGCGATCGGGCAGCGCGTGCAGGAGGGGTGGAAGGCGGTCGCCGCACAGCACGGCGTCATCATCGAGGTCGGCGGTATCCCTCCGCTCTCACACTTCTCCTTCACGCACGCAGTCGCACAGGCACTCAAGGCGCTCTTCGTGAGGCGGATGCTCGACCGCGGCTTCCTCGCTTCCACCTCATTCTACGCGGTGCTCGCACACACGACCGCGCACGTGGACGCGTACCTCGACGCTGCGGACGTGGTGTTTGCAGAGCTGGCGGAAGCTATTCGTTCAGGAGACGTGCGCGCACGCGTCGGCAACCGTCCTGCGGTTGCGGATTTCGGACGACTCACGTGATGGGTGGCATGACGCACACCACGGCAATCATGACGCCGTACCTCATCGAGGAGCGGCGTTTTCCGTTGACGGCGCTCGAGCATCGGGGTCCAATGGTGACGCAGTATGGCACTCATCCTCGGCACCGCGCAGCTCGGGCAAACGTACGGCATCGCGAATCGTACTGGCCAGCCGAATGCGGTGATGGCAATCGATATCGTGCGTGCTGCGTGGGAGCACGGGATGCATGCATTCGATACCGCGCCGGATTACGGTGACGCGGAAGTGCGGCTCGGTGATGCGTTCGCAGCGGTCCACATCATGCAGGATGCGCGCGTCGTGACGAAACTCGCGTCGGACGTTGACCCCGACGATGCCGATGCAGCGGTGCGGAGCGTTGAACGTTCCCGTACACGCCTCGGCGTCCCACAGCTCGACGGCCTTCTCGTCCGTCGGACACTTCTGCCGCGATGGGATACGGTGCGACGAGTATTCGAATCGCTCCGCGATCAGGGCGTTGTTGGACGTGTCGGCTGCTCAGTATACACTCCGGATGAGGCGTTCCAAGCGCTCGCGTTGGATGATGTCTCGTTTATACAGGTACCGACGAGCATCCTCGATCGCCGTTTCCTTGGAGCGGGCGTGTTCGACCGGGCGCAAGCGCTCGGGAAGCGCGTCGTCATCCGCAGTGTTTTTCTCCAAGGGCTCCTCGCGATGCGACCGGAGAAAGTGCCACCACTACCAGGCGCACGCGAGGCGCTTCTCGGCATCCAGCGCACATCGAATGAGCTCGGGATGACGCCCATCGCACTCGCGATCGCATACGTTCGGGAACGCTGTCCGAACGCCGACGTCCTCGTCGGTGCGGAAACGCCACAGCAGGTCGTGGAACTCGCTACGTGCTGGGCATGTGCATCGTCAACATGTGGTGATATTATCGAACGGTATGTTGCGGCAGGAACAAGCGACCTCGTGGACCCTACGCGATGGAATGCCGCTGTCCGGTGATGCGGCGCTCGATGCGCTCCACGTACGTGTACTCACACAGGCACCAGAGGCCGCGGATGCGATCGTGTGGCTGCAGGGGAACGGGTACGATCGTGGGCCGAAGGCGCTCGAGCTCTTCCATGGAAGATATGCCCCATGCATCGTGATCACCGGAAATGCCGTCCGGTCGCCAATCACCGTGCACCACCTCGCGGCGTGGCTCCGCGATCGCGGAGTTCCCGAATCGGCGATCCTCCGCGATGCGGCGTCCATGCACACGCGCGATCAAGCTGTGCACGTGCTCACGGTCGCGCAGGAGCGCGCATGGTCCGCACTCCTCCTCGTCGCCTCGCCGCACCACCAGCTCCGTGCGTTCCTCACGTTCCTCAAGTGTGCGCAGGAGACGGGGTGGGATGGTCGCACCGTAAATCAGCCCGCAGATATCCTATGGAATGCAGTTCCGAGCGAGCGCGACCGCACGAATCGTGAGATCTTCACAGATGAGCTTGCGAAGCTCGATCGATACGCTGTGCATGTCGCCTCGGCTGCAGATGCGTTTCGATACTTCCAATACATATGAACGCGATTCCGGTATGTACGACGGTCAAAGTCCTGCTCCGCCCCGCGACGGCAGGAGATGCGGACATTCTCCTCATGTGGAGGAATGATCCAAGCGCGTACCGAAACTACCGAATCTCGGAGCCAGTAACACCAGAGACGCACGCCGCATGGCTCGCGGCAGTACTCGAAGACCCGAATCGCGCGCTTTACATTGCGACCGCAGATGACGAGTTGGTCGGGCAGGTTCGACTCGATCGAGATGGAGATGTAGTCGAGGTGACGATGGCGATTGTCGCTAAGCATCGCGGGTACGGATTCGGCAGTCGTGCGCTCGCACAGGCGCTCACGGAATGCCACCGAAGGTTTCCCTGTGCTCAGGCGATCACCGCAGAGATTGCCTCGGATAATGCGGCATCCCGCGCACTCTTTGTGTCATTCGGATTCCAAGAAATAGTACACCGCGGCCGCTTCATTGTGTTCGAATTATCCATTGGAACTGCTCCATCGAACGGATGATTTTATTGCCACCGCGCCCCTTGCGGTGCACCGCAACTACAATGTTCCCCACATGAGTCCACCTTTCATTGTCGCAGAAATCGCTCAAGGATACGAAGGGAGTTCGACGCTCGCGGAGCGTTCGGTGGTTGCTGCTGCCGCAGCTGGTGCCGATGCGGTGAAATTTCAGGCACTCTTCGCCGACGAATCGGCATTGCCGGACTATAAATACTATCAGCTCTATAAGGGACTCGAGCTCTCAGAAACAACATGGAGGCATGTGGTGAATCTCGCACATCAAAAGAGTCTCCTTTTCTACGCGGACGCGCTCGGCGAGCGGTCATTCCACATGCTCGATCATTGCGGTGCGGATGGATACAAGGTACACGCGGGGAGTATCACAAACTTTCGATTGCTGCGCGCAGTTGCGCAGGTAGGGAAGCCGGTGCTTATCTCAACGGGTGGCAGTGAGCATCAGGAGGTAGAGCGTGCGATGGATATCCTCGCCTCCTGCGATATCACGCTCATGCACGGCATTCAGGCAGAACCCACCGAGGTCGCGGACAATCACCTCCACCGTATTCGGACGCTCGTGGAGCGATACGGGAAACCGGTGGGTCTCCAGGATCACACGCTCGGGAGCACGCTCATGGCGCAGTACCTACCGTTCGTTGCGATCGGCTTGGGGGCGACGGTCATTGAGAAGCATCTCGCACTCTCTCGACTTGCGGAGATCGAGGACTCGATTTCCGCGCTCACCCCAGAGGAGTTTCGGGGGTGGGCACGGCTCCTTAAGCAGGCGTTCACGGCGCTCGGGAGCCCAGTGTGGATGCTCTCCGAACAGGAACGGGCATACAAATCGAAGATTCGAAAAGCGATTTGTGCCGCACGCGAGATCCGTCCGGGGGAAGTGCTGACCGAGGACGATCTCGTCTTCAAGCGGACGCATGATGCGAGCGCACTGTACGCTCGTGAAGAAGTGGTTGGGAGGCGCGTGCAGCAATCAATTAACTCCAATGCGCTCATTCGGCAGGTGGATCTCGTATGAAACTCGTCGCAGTCCTCGCGTGCCGGAACCAGTCCTCGCGCCTCTATGCGAAGCCACTCCAGTACCTCGATGTCGAGGGGAAGGTGTCGATCCTCGATTACCTCGTTGCGCAGCTCCGTCAGCGCGCGGAGATTGATGCGATCGTTCTCGCGATTTCTGATCGACGTGAGAACGATATCTACGAAATGAAGGCCGCTGAACACGGAATCCCCTTTGTACGCGGCGACGACGAAGATGTGCTCGGCCGTCTCGTTCGCGGCGCGGAACTCGTTGGTGCAGATCATGTCTTCCGGGTGACCACAGAGAGTCCCTTCACGTACTTGGAGAACCTTGCGGATGTGTACGCACATCATCGGACGAACGCCATAGACTACTCGGATGTAAGCGACCTCCCGGACGGCTCGTACTATCAAATCGTGGGCGCGGATGCACTCCGACGTTCGTGGAACGAGGGTGGGGAGCGATATCGGAATGAGTATTGTACAAAATACATTTTTGACAACCGACAACAGTTTAAGATCGCGTCCCACGTACCCCCGCCAGTCGTGCGGCGGAGAGATGATATCCGGTTGACCGTGGATTGGCCGGAGGACCTCATCGTCATGCGGGAGATTTACCGTGGCCTCCATCTTCGACCCGAGACACCCGTGCGTATCGATGATATCATTACGTTTCTCGATGCCCACCCGGAGATCAACCGCGTGAACAGCTGGATTGACTCCGGGAAAGGGAGAGTGTGGGCATGAGCATGGGATATGAGTACGACCATGCAGATTGGAAGTCGAATGATCGGCGATGGGCACCCGACGTACGTCATCGCGGAGATCGGGATCAATCACAATGGAGATCCCACGCTTTTCCGTCGGCTCCTCCACGCAGTCAAAGATGCCGGTGTCGATGCAGTGAAGG
>CAZPCZ010000073.1:0-6539 GCA_964585225.1 uncultured Gammaproteobacteria bacterium | reverse complement strand
AGCGCGTCGAGGTCGGCGGACGAGAGCTCGCTGATCTCTGCGGTTCCGCGGCGGAAGCCAATCGGTGGCACCCGCGCGGTCCCGACGGGGGTGAGCTTCGCCCACTCTGCATCCGGTAGCACCGGCAACTCCTCCACCGCATGCGCCGCGGCGAGATCCCCGACGCCCGGTCCGAAGCCGGAGACGAGCTCCTGCTTCTTCCCGGGGTGGAACCCCTCCGCGTGCAGCTTGCCGATGATCGCGTCGTAGTAGAGGCGATTCGCCTGGCCCTTGTACAGGTTCGACGGAATCGCGCTCGTACGTACGAGGATGCTGCCGACGTACTCGAAGATGTCATCGAGCGGCTGCACGCCCTGCATCGGCGGCGCGAGTCCGAAGTGGACGTAATTGTCCATCACGCCCTTGAACTCGATGCCGTTGACGAGGCGCTTGAGCTCATCCGCTGCGAGCGGCGCTCCGAGCGCCTTCGCGTCCTCCGCGAGGAGGTCGGCGATGCCGTTCGGGGATGACGTGTACGAGTGGAGCGCGCGGAAGTACTGCTCGACGACGGCCCGGACGACATCCGGCTTGTCGGCAAGGAACTTCCTGCTC
The DNA here is from genome assembly GCA_964585225.1 of uncultured Gammaproteobacteria bacterium. Classification (GTDB taxonomy): domain Bacteria; phylum Patescibacteriota; class Patescibacteriia; order JACPHY01; family JACPHY01; genus CAZPCZ01. The sequence continues at coordinate 5,948 of CAZPCZ010000073.1, read as the reverse complement.
GCAACGAGCACGTCCACGACGCAGTTGTTACACTGCCCGCTCCCGAAGAGCTGCTTCACGCCCTTCACCTTCAGCGCCTGCGAGAGTTGCGGCTCCCACAGGACGTAGGCGTACCGCTGCTTCGGGTCTGCCGCTCGGAGCTTCTTCAGGACATCCTCTGCGCCGTCCGCCTCCTTGTACCACTTCTCGGGGAGGCGCGGGAGCGAGAGCTGCCCGACGATGATCCGTGCTAGGAACTCGCTCGGCGAGTTCGGCGTGAACACGAACCGCGCGTCGGGGTGGTTCAGGTCCTCGAGCTTCGAGAGACCGCTCGCGTATGCGACGACCGCGTCCGCGCCCTTCGTCTGGTCAATGACCATGACGACGGTCGCGGGCATCTTGTCGCCGAACCGCATCCCCGCCTTGAGTTGGGAATCGACCGTGAAGACGGCGAGGTCGGCCTCGTCGTCCCGGAGCGCTTGCATCCGGGCATTGTAGTCCGCCTTGTCGTCCTCGAGCGTGAGGCAGATCCCCTGATCGCGCAGGAGCTCCTTCATGGCCGGCGATCGGTAGACCGCGTAGCCGGAGAAGCTGTCGAGTCGGAACCGGACCGTGGTCTTGCACGCGGCCTTCGAGCTGGTGCTGTCTTCGAGCTCCGCCGCCTTGCGGGGTGCCCACCAGTACCTGTAGGCGGCGAAGAGGCCGCCGGCGACAAAGATCCAGAAGAGTGCGAAGAACAAGATGCCCTTCGCTCGGCGTTCTTCATCCATGCTCTGGCCTCCTTGGGCAACTTAGTTTCGCCCGCCGAAACCCGCTTGCGCGGAATTCGGGCGGGCTCGCCGAGCAGCCGATGTGCTGCTCGGCTCGGGTTGTTCAACTTGTGAAAGTGCGGAGGAGGTGTTCCTCCTCGCTTCAGCGTCTTACGCCCGTCTCTCATCGGTGTCATTTGATCCTGCCCGCGGCGGAGAAGAATCTCACACGTGGCGTGTGGGATCCTTCGCTGCGGCTCAGGATGACACGTGTATTGGGTAAGACATTGAAGTGAGGAGGTCGGGGGTCCGTTTGCGGCGGAATCCCCGACCTCTCGGTTCTAGTGGGACGAACGCCGCCGCCGAACCGGAACGAGCGTCCGGTACAGCATGCGGAGCGCGAACAGCGCGATGAGCACGGCGATCACCTGGAACACGGTGCCGATGTGCAGCGCAGAGCCGCCCATTGAGACCGCGCACCCGCCGCAGCTCGGTCCGACGGACGTCGGACCTCCACCGCCACCGCCCGCACCGGGCGAGCCGCCTCCAGCCGGTCCGATGGACGTCGGACCGACCGGCGGCTGCTCGCCGATCGGGTGGTTCGGCAGCTTGCCGAGCGAGGTGATCATCGCCTGTGCGATGCCGGGGTCGAGGCCCGCGATGAGCGCGAAGCCATCGCCACCGCCCGTCTGATCGCTCGCATCGATGCGTTCCGCGAGCACCTCGCGCATCGCCCGCTCGAGCTGTGCGGGGTTGTCCGCGCTGCGGTAGGCGTGCGCGTGGCGACGCAGCGAGTGTCCCTTGCCGATGCCGACGCCGATGACGTCGAGCGTGAGGCCGCGCGAGCGGACCTCCGGCGGGTACGCCTGGATGAGCTCTGGGTCCGACGTCTCTTCGCCATCGGTGACGACGAGGAGTCGGTAGGATCCGTAGCCGAACTGCTTCTCGCGTTCGGCCATGAGGCGATCGGCGCCCGCCTTGATGTTCCGCGCGAGCGGCGTGCCGCCGCTCGTGTCGATCTCGTCGACCACGGCGGCGAGCTTCGCGTAGTCGTACGGCGCGAGCTGGTACTGCCACCCCGCGTTGAGGGCGAGCAGGCCGACCCACGTCGTCCTCGGAACGCTGCGGAGCACGACCTTGAGGCCGCGCTTCGCCGCGTCCATCCGCCGTTGCCCGCCGAACTCTTCGTTCATCGAGCCAGAGTCGTCGAGCACGATGACGACGCAGTCGTGGGTGGTGGAGGTCAGGGGAGCTTGCGCGAGCGCGAGCGTCGGTGCGAGGACCGCCGCGAGGAGGGAGATGAGCCTGATGTTCGTTTCCATGGGTGTTCTCCTCTCCTCCCTAGTAGTCGAAGTCCGCGGGGGAAACCGCCTCGGCCGACACACGGACGATGGCGAACTCGACGCGCATGTTTCGCGCCTGATCCGCTTCGCTCCGTGGCGTCGGCACGAGCGGCTCGGCGATCCCGGCTCCCTGCGATTGGAACTGCGAGACGTCGAATGTGATCCCTTTGCCCTTCGCGTACGCGACGAGCGAATCACGAACCGCGCGTGCACGAGCTTCGGAGAGCGTCCGAGCTCGCTGCAGAACTTCGCGGGGACGGTAGGTCGTCGAGCAGTCGAACCGACCGCTCTCGATGGCCGCGGCGACTCCCCGGGCGTTCGCGAGCACGAGCTCGCCCCCATTCAAGAAGTACTTCCACGCGCCTGCGCTGCCCCGCTGCTCGAGCACCTTGCACTCGATTCCGGATCGCACGAGCGCGACGAGCGTTCCGCCGGGATCCGCGTGCCCGCGGATCGCGATGGCCGCACCACCGTACTTGCGCGAGACCTTGAGCGCTTCGTCGAACTGCGCCTGGTACTGCGCCGCGGAGAAATCGGCCTGATCGAGTTCGAACGGAACCGAGAATCCGTAGATGACCCGGTCCGTGATCCCGCCGCTGGCCGCGAGTGCTTCGAGTTCGGAGACCGTTGCCTCGGCCTTGAACCGTTGCCCGCGGACTTCGCCCATGTGCTGGAGGTACCCGGCGAATGGGGCCCCGGCCCAGTTCCAACTCGCGGCGTGGATCGTCCCGCGCGTCTTCGCGATGCCGGTCTTCACCGCCATGTCGAGCGAGGACTTCGCGAACGCTGCGAACCCGTTGTCGTTGTTCTTCTCGGTGAAGAACGCGACGTTGCCCGGGTGGCCGACGAACGCGCAATCCATGATGAGGCCGTCCGCTTCGGTCTCGTTCGGCAGCGTATTCGTGCCCCACGTCTTCACCATGAAGGTGAGGAGGTTACGGTACCGCGCATCGCGCTTGTTCTTGCCGAGTTCGACGATCTCCTCCGCGCCCTTGAGGTACGCGGCGGCGAACTTCGTCGCGAGGTCGCGGTGGGCATCGTACCAGTCCTTCCGGACCGCGTAGACGTCCGCGATGGATCGCGTGAGCTCGGCCGTCGACACGACGACGCGCGCACCCTTCACGGTGCCTTCGGCGCCGCTGCCGGTGGACGTGAGGCCGCCGGCGAGCGCGAGCATGTCCGGGGTGACGACGAACGCGGCGTCGGCCTTGCCGGCCTTGAACGCTGCGGCCGGACCGTTCGGCCCGGTGATGTCCTTCACCCAGACGACGCGGACGTCGCTCCACTGGAGCCCGCCGGTCTTGAGCACGTCGTCGAGCATGCCGACGTGCGGGCCGTACTCCTGAAGCGCGACGCGCTTGCCGCGGAGGTCCTTCACGGTCTTGATGGCCGCGACGCCGACCAGGTGGTCGCCGCGCGACCACGTCATCTGTCCGAGTACGACCGGCTGCGTCCGCGGGTCCTGGCTCAGAACCTCGGCCGCCATGCCGATCATTCGGAACGTGCCGCGGAGGAACGGCGTCCTGCCGGCGAGGTAGTTCCGCACCTGCCCGACGAAGTCGTCGCCCGGCGTGAGGCGGAAGGTGAAGCCCTGGCTCGCGAAGATCGTGCCGGGCTTCGTCGTCAGCGAGAGACCGTTCGCGTGGAACGTCGCGGCCTCGCCGCCCCAGAGGATGAACGGGAGATCGTAGCTCCCGCCCTCCCGGACGGGTCCGACCGTCACCGGCCCGACTGCGTCGGCGAAGCGTCGCCCTTGGGCGCGCGCGTCGCTGCCCGCGATCGCGAGTGCGGCGAACGCCGCCGTGAGCATCATGAACCTGCGCATCGTGACTCTCCTCCCCCTCCGTCTCGGAGGGTGTTGTGCTGCAGTTGCGTTGACTGTGATTACTGTCCCACTCTCTTTCTTGAGAAAGGGCTGCAGAGCCCCGCGCCCCCAGTTTGGGGACGTGGCCCATCGCTGAGATTTAAGCATAGATTTGCGGAAAAGTCAAGATTCGCTCACATGAGGCAATCTTGGCTTAAGGTCGCAAAGCCATTTCTGCTTGACAGATGATTCGGCGTGGATAACGATGGAACTGTAATGACCCCGCGCCGCGGGTCGTTTTTAGAATCACCTGAATGGGTACGAATGTACGAATTTTCTACGAATGGTTCGAATATACGGATTCGTAAATTCGTAACTGATTCGTACATTCGTACCCACGTACCAACACCCCGCTGTGAGACTCACCACGTACATCCGCGAGTGCCGGCAGGAACTCACGAAGGTGCTCTGGCCGTCGAAGCAGCAGCTCCGCGACCACACGCTGCTCGTCATCGGCGTGAGCATCGCCGTGGCCGCATTCCTCGGCGCAATCGACTACCTCTCGACCATCGGGTTTGAACAATTCCTCCGCCTGCGGTAATCACGGATGACGCAGATTAGTTGAGCAGATGATGCGGATACGCTGATGACGCCGATATCGAATCCGCATATCCGCATCATCGGTGCGATCCATCCGCATCATCCGTGATCCCCAAGTATGGCCAGACAATCCGCCGCATCCCTCGGTCGCCGCTGGTACGCCGTGCATACGTACTCCGGGTACGAGGAGAACGTCGCCGGCAACTTGAAGCAGCGCATCGACTCCATGGGGATGGAGGACAAAATCTTCAACCTCCTCATCCCGAAGGAAAAGAAGATCAAAATCAAGAACGGAAAGCGTCGAGTCGTCGAGGAGAAGATTTTCCCCGGCTACGTCCTTGTGGAGATGATGGTCACCGACGACTCCTGGTACGTCGTGCGGAACACCCCGAACGTCACCGGGTTCATCGGCACGGGGACGACGCCGACGCCGATCTCACAAGAGGAAATCGAGGCGCTCATGAAGCGCATGGGCGTCGAGGAACCGAAGTACAAGATTGATGTCACCGTGGATGCGCCGGTTCGCATCAACGACGGCCCATTCAAGGACTTCGAAGGCAAGGTGTCCGAGGTCGACGAAGCGCGCGGCAAGGTGAAAGTGCTCGTCTCCATGTTCGGACGGGAGACGCCGGTCGAACTGGACTTCCTGCAGGTGAAGAAAATCTAATTCGAACACCTGACACCTGACCATTGACAATTGACCAGCGGGTATCCCTGCGTGGTCAAATGTCAGGTGTCAAATGTCAAATGTTCAATGTATGGCCGTCAAGACGAAAAAAGTAAAAGCCGTCATCAAGCTTCAGATACCCGCTGGCAAGGCGAACCCCGCCCCGCCGGTGGGACCCGCGTTGGGGCAACACGGCGTCGCGATTCAGGACTTCTGTGGGAAGTTCAACGCGGCGACCTCCAAGCGCGGGGATGAGGTCGTGCCGGTCATCATCACGGTCTTTGAGGACCGGTCGTTCACGTTCGTGACGAAGACCCCACCGGCGTCCGACCTCATCAAGAAGACGCTCGGGCTCGAGAAGGGGTCGGGGAAGCCGCTCCAGGAGAAGGTGGGCAAGCTCTCACGTGCACAGCTCAAGGAGATCGCCGAGAAGAAGATCCCAGACCTCAATACGAAGGACGTCGAGGCCGCGATGAAGATCATCGCCGGGACGGCGAGACAGATGGGGGTCACGGTTGAGGAATGACGAATTTCTAATTCCTAATTCCTAATCAAATCCCAATGACGGAATGACCACATTGGACATTGTGGCCTGGTGCTTGGTCATTGATTAGAAATTAGAAATTCGTCATTAGAAATTCTCAGGCGCTATGTCCGGTAAACGCTACACCACGAAGGCCGCACTCGTAGACACGAAGAAGGCGTACGCGCTCGACGAAGCGGTCGAGCTCATCCGGACCACCTCTCCGGCTCGATTCGACGCGTCCGTCGAGGTACACTGCAACCTCGGCATTGACCCCGAGAGG
>CAZPCZ010000072.1:0-6659 GCA_964585225.1 uncultured Gammaproteobacteria bacterium | reverse complement strand
TCGCCCATGGTCACCCCGTAGATCATGGCCGCGCGTTCCATCGAGTACCGGTTGTGCGTGACGACGACGAACTGCGTCTCGCGGGCGAGGTCTTTCAGGATTTCCGCGAATCGAACAGAGTTCGCCTCGTCGAGCGCTGCGTCAACTTCGTCGAGGACGACGAAGGGTGACCGTGACGAGGAGATGATCGCACACAGGAGCGCAATGGCCACGAGCGCGCGCTCGCCGCCGGAGAGCATTGCGATCGACTTAATCCGCTTGCCCGGCGGCGTTGCGGTGATGTCAATCCCCGAGACCTGAGGCGTGAGTCGTGAGACCTGAGACTTGAGGCGATCGGTCGGCGGGATATCCGGTATCCCTTTTATTCCTTTTATTCCCTCTACTCCTTCTACCCCTTCTTCCGGCGGCTCCTCCCGTATGAGCGCGAGCTTCGCCTGTCCGCCGCCAAAGAGCTGCCGGAAGAATCGCTCGAAGTGCTCGTTGATCGCCACGAATGCAGTATGAAATGCGCGATCAATATCGGTTTCAAGCTCCTCAATGATCCGTTCGAGCGCGGTGATGGATTTCCGCAGGTCCTCGGTCTGCGCCGTGAGAAACTCCGCGCGTTCCTTCGTCTCGCGGTACTCTTGGACGGTCTGCTCATCGAGTGTCCCAATCGCGGCGAGGTCCCGCTGGAGGTGAGCGATGCGCCCTTCCGTGTCGGTTGGGAGCGATGTTGCTGACGCCGTGAGCGTGTCGGGATTGACATCCGGGAGATCTCGGGCGATGTCGTGCCGAAGATCCTCGCGTTTTTGCTCGAGCCGCGCGAGTTCGATGCGGAGGTCGTTTGCCTTCGCGGCGACGTCGTTCAAGGCGAGCTGCTGCGTGCGGTAGTTCCGTTGGAGTTCGAAGAACGCGCCCTTCTTCCGCCGTTCCTCCTCGTGGAGCGTCGCCATACGGGACTGCACGTCCGCGAGCTTGCCCTCAATCGCCTTGAGTGCAGATTCGCTCTCTCGGAGCGCTGGCGGTTGCTCGGACGTAGCTTCCGGTGCGCACCGTTTGCGGAGCTCCATAAGTCGCCGCTGGAGCTCCGCGAGCCGCCCGACGAGCGGCTGGGCATCGTCGAGCTTTCCGACCATGCGGAGATCCCCGAGGAGTTCATCGAGTATCGCGAGGATGCCGTCCATCTCCTCCGCGAGTGCGGTCGCGGGAGTGGGTGTCCGGCTGGTCGTGGCGGCCGCTGCCGCATGTCGGAGCCCGAGGATGCGTTCGCGGAGCTCCTGTCGCCGATCAACGAGCGTCTCGTACTCCCGCTGGAGCGGGAGGAACGTATCCTTGCTCTGTTCTTCGCGCTCGAGCGCCGTGAGCTTTGACTGGATGTCGTCGACCGCAGCCTGGAGGTGTTGCCGTTCCGTTTCGTCGACCTGCCACTTCGTGCGGGACTGCTCGATCTGCTCTGCGAGCTCCTGCCACCGGCTCCCATACCAGGCGTGGAGGAGGTCACGGAGTTCCCGCTCGACCTCATCACGCCGCTCGAGGCGCTTCACCTGCCGCGTGAGCGAACGGAGGCGTGGCGCGATCTCCGCGAGCAATGTCTCACCCTGCCGGAGGTTCTCCGACGCGCGCTCGAGCTTTCCGACCGCCTGATCCCGCTTGATCTCTGCTGGCCGAATGCCCGCCGCCTCATCGAGGAATGTCTTGCGCTCAGTCGGGGAAGCGAGGAGGAACTGGTCCACCATGCCCTGGCCGATGATCGAGTACGTCCGCTGGCCGACGCGTGATTTCGCGAGGAGGATGAGGATGTCCTCGCGACGGACCTGCGTGCCGTTCAGGAGGTACTCGCTTTCACCGGAACGGTACACGCGCCGGCCAATCGCGATCTCCGAGTAGTCGATGGGTGCGCCGCCGTCCTCGTTGTTCAGGTGGAGCGTGACCTCTGCGACGCCGAGGCGCGGCCGCTTCGGGGTGCCGGCAAAGATGACGTCCTCGGATTTCTTTCCGCGGAGCAGCTTCATGGATTGCTCGCCAAGCACCCACCGGATCGCATCCACGACGCAGGACTTCCCAGAGCCGTTCGGTCCGACGATCGCGGTGATCCCCCGCGACGTGGAAGTCGGGGGGAGGAACTCGAGGCTGGTCTTATTCGCGAAGGACTTGAAGCCGACGAGGTCAATCTTCTGAAGCCACATAGTGGACCATCGAACATCTGACCATTGACATTTGACCACGTGTCGGTACTTCCGATCGTTGGTCAGGTGTTACATGTCAGGAGTCAAATGTCGCATGCTCCCAGTGTACCAAGCGACGAACGGATTGCCCTGGGGATGCCAAGTATTCGGATGGGCGCATTCGGATACCCCGAGCCCAAGGCGAGGGTTGCGCTATTCGGATGCCGCATCGAACCAAGGCGCCCGGCCCCCCATGGGGTCGGGCGTTTTTCTATTGACGCGCGGGTGGTGTGATGGTACCGTCACTGGCTATGTCATCCCGCATTGCTCCCATCGCCGAACAGGCCGTCTACCGTTCCGTTTGGGAACGGTTGCTGCGCGCACGCGATATCCTCCTCGTGTCCCCGAAGCGGCCAGATGGAGATTCGCTCGGCTCCATCTGCGGGCTGCGCGCGGCGCTCCGGACCGTGGGGAAGGATGCGACCCTCTACTGCCCGGATCCTTCGCCTCCAGCCTTCATCGGACTCCTCCCGCACCTCCACGAGGTCAGAGGGAAGAGGGAAGAGGGAAGAGGGAAGAGGTACGATACGATCGTCATCGTCGATGCGGGGGACCTCGTGTTTGCGGGGATCGCGGCAGAGCTGCCGAGCTGGAAGGCGGGTGGTGGGCAGCTCATCGTCATTGATCACCATGCGACGAACACGCGGTACGGGGACGTGAACTGCGTCGTGACGAACGCGGCGTCCACCACCGAAGCCATCCACCGGCTGCTCGTCGCGAACCACGTCCCACTCACCGCGGATGTAGCGACGTGCCTCATGGTCGGCCTCGTGACCGACACCGACGGGTTCACAAACCCTGCGACCTCGCCGTCAGCGCTCGCGGTCGCTGCGGCGTGCTCGGCTGCCGGCGCGCGCATCGGCCCGATCCTCCGCGCGGTGTACCAACAGAAGCCAATCGGCGCACTCAAGCTCTGGGGCCGTGCCTTTGAGCGCCTGCGCGTCCACCCGGTCTGGGACATCGCGACAACGGTACTCGTCCCGGAGGACTTCCGGGAGTGTGGAGATGCGGTGGAGCGATCGGAGGGGCTCTCGAATTTCCTCCAGGCGGTGCTCCCGGCCCGCGCGATCCTCGTGCTCAAGGATGCTGGGGATGGGATCATCCGCGGGAGCCTGCGGACGCAACGGAACGACGTGGATCTCGGCCGCCTCGCAGAGGCGTTCGGCGGCGGCGGACATCGAAAGGCGGCCGGGTTCGGGGTGCCTGGCCGCATTGTGAGGAACGGTGATGGTTGGAAAGTGGTGTGATGTGGTAGGATGATGATGGTGCGGGCTTACGACTTACGACTAACGGCTTATGACTCCGTCCAACACATTGGTTCCGATCGTCGTCGAGAAGTCGCAATTCGGGGAGCGCGCGTACGACATCTACTCGCGCCTCCTCAAGGACCGGATCATCTTCCTCGGAGAGCCGGTGGATGACGCGGTCGCGAACACGGTCATCGCGCAGCTCCTCTTCCTCGAATCCGAGGACCCAAAGAAGGACATCAAGCTCTACGTGAACTCCCCGGGCGGGTCGGTGACCTCGGGGCTCGCGATCTACGACACCATGCAGTACATCAAGCCGGACGTTGTGACGATCTGCGTCGGGCTCGCCGCAAGCATGGGCGCGATCCTCCTCGCGGGCGGGGCGAAGGGGAAACGATACTCGCTTCCGAATTCTGAGATCATGATTCACCAGGTACTCGGTGGAGCCGAGGGGCAGGCGTCGGATATCAAGATTCGTGCAGAGCGCATCCTCAAAATCAAGGACCGACTGAACCAGATTCTCGCGAAGCACACCGGCCAGCCATTCGAGAAAGTAGAAAAGGACACGGATCGCGACTACTTCATGACTGCGGAGGAAGCCTTGAGATACGGCCTCGTGGATAAGGTCATTGAGGCGAAGGAGGTGCAGGGGAAACAGTAAACGACAGAAAGGGTACCCGGTGTCTTTATCCGAGGACACCGGGTATCTTTTTGCTGCTCAACTGAGCAATTCTGATCATCGTACCGTTGTCGCGCTATTGACGAAAAATCGTGTTTGTGCTACATTGAGACGTTCCCCGCACGGGTGTTCCTAGACACTATCCGGACGACCGAACGGGGAAATCGTTAGGGTTCGGTGCATCCGAGCCCCGCTCCGAAACATCCCACCTGAGTACTCGAGAAATCGAATGGGATTCGTTCAAAAAAATATGGTGTGAGGTCCTTCGTTTCGCTCAGGATGACGCTTCGCGTCACCTCACCCTTGGAGAGCTGCGCTCGAGATCACTTCCCAGAGTACCGTATCGGTGCTGTGGGGGGAGGAGTCCGCCTCCGGCGGAAAAGTGGCTCGAGAGAGCAGGGCCCTGCGCTCACGACAAGCATGGGGTTCATTGGTCGGCCGGCCCGGTTGCTCACTCACGTGCGCCGACTTGGCTGGACCAATCACTGGATCTCTTGAGCGCAGCTCTCTGAGTGGAGGACAGGAGTACGCGGAACCGGCCCGATGAACATCGGGTCGGTTTCCGTTTCGCGTCGGGTTCTGGGCGAGTCAATTGATCTGCGGCGGTGCGTCATTCACCGGAGCGGTCGGCGACGGTTCGTTGGGTGGAGGGATTGGCATCGCGGGTGCGTCGGGAGTCGGAGCATCCATTGTCGTACTATCGCCGGCCTGCCCCGCCAGAGGCGGGTCCGCCTTTGGCAGAGACTTTCCAACAAGGCACACCGCTTGCCACGGGCGGTAGTGACTCTTGAAGATACGCTCCTCCTTCCGACCGTCCGCATGTATTACCGTGTACGTGAACTTCGCGTCCGCGCCGGTGTGCGCGCGCTCGGTGCACTTCTTCTTGCCTGGCGGGAGGTCCTCGGTCTCCACCGTACGCATTGGTGGTGGACTCACGAAATTGAACACCTCCGGCTCGCTCGAATTCGCGACGCGCCCATCCTTCGTCCCCCAGAGCTCATAGACGAGCTCATCCCCCTCGACGCGCGTGCGGAGGAGGAGGTGGTGGCCAGTGTCATTGCGGAACTTGAAGTCTGGCTTTGGACCGTAGATCGTCGCATCCATCCCGACCGGTGGCTCGTAGTACGGAACGCGGTACGCGTGGTTGGTTCGTTCGGTCACCGGGAGCCCGGTGGCGAGGACGGTGCGGAAGAGCGTCGTCGACACCTGGCAGAGGCCCCCGCCGTACTCCGGGATCGTCCGGCTCCCCTTAATGACGAGCTCCGGCTTGTAGCCGGTCTCCGCAGTGAATGGGGAGACCGCGGTGACGGTGGAGAACTCCTCGTCCGGTGCGATGAGGACACCGTTCAGGAGTCCGGCACCGATGCCGATGTTGTGGCGACGGTTCGGCGGGCTCCCCTTGAAGCTCGTGCGCCCCACCCCGAGGAGCTCCCGGATGCCGAGGTCGTTCGTATCGGCGACGGCGACGGTCGGTGCTTCGCTCGTCACCGGCAGTGGGATGAGCGGTGGCGCGTTGCCGAATACCGCCGCATCGAGCGCAGCGACCAGTGCGTCGCGGTCGATACGAGTGCCGGTGTGGGCAGCCCGGAATTCACGGACGCGCTTCGTGGTCGGATTGATTGAGAGCCGCGCGTTCTCCGCTGGGCGCTCAATGTCCCGAGCGATGGGGGTGAGGAACGCATCGATGGCATCCCGATCGAGCGTCGGCTCCGGGCGATCGCCGAATGTGAACCATCCCGCGAGCGTCGCGGGTTCGACCGTCCACCGTTGCTCGTCGTGAGTCAACGTGATCGGCGCACGGCCGAGTGCCGCGGTCACGTTCGGGAGCGCGGTTTCGAGTTCTGCCGCCGTGTACGGTGGCGCCGCTTCGATCGTCGGGACGAGGATCGGTGCGGGGTCGAGCTCCGCAATCCGCCGTTCCGTCTCTGCGGCCACCGCAGCGATATCGATGCGTCGGCCGGGCTGCCCGCCGATGACGGTCCACGCTACGACACCGTCGCGAGTCACCGGCTGGAGGCGCGGCGGGCGCATCGCGGGGAGATCGCCGCGTAGGTTTTCGACGAGCGCCTCCTCGAGTCGCGCACGGTCCACCGTCGCGGTGATCGGGATCGCAAGGTCATCCCGGAGCGCTCCACGCGCGCGCTCTGTCCACGCCGCGACGAGCGACGGTCGTCGTCCGAGTACGAATGCGGAATCGACGAGCCTTGGGACGTCGACGTCGATGAGGCGATACGTGAGGTCGGGGTCCTGCGGTGCGATGGCGACGGGGTCGATGGTGACGACGCGGCCGTCGAGAACGTACGCAATGCCCTGCCCGAGGTACGCATCGAGCGCGAGCTGCACGCGTGCCGTCCCTTCCGACTTTGGCAGGCCGCCGACCGTGATCGGTCCGATGCGAACGCCCGGAAAAATGCGGTCCGCGTACGCGTGCTCGTACGTGATCGCACCGGCGCCGACCGATCCGAGGAGCAGAATGACGGACTGTCTCTTATACACATCTCCGAGCCCACGAGACTAGGCATGATC
>CAZPCZ010000071.1:3726-6687 GCA_964585225.1 uncultured Gammaproteobacteria bacterium | reverse complement strand
GCGGTCGCGACCGCCGCGTCCATCATCGAGAAGAACCTCACGCGTGCGAGACCGGGCGACGATGCGACGCTCTTCACGAACGTGCAGTACGAGAAGCCGGGTCGAAACTACCGCGCGGCAGTAGCCCGCGCTCGGGGCCTCTCGACGTTCGCTGAGCGGATCATCCGATCTCGACACCCTGAGCTCGTGCGGAGCGGACGGCTTCACACGCTTATCGGTGTCACGTTCGAGCCCTCGAAGGAGCTTGAGGTGATCACGTCGTCCCAGCCGCTCCGCTGAGCGGACGGACTTGCCAGCGATCACGAGAAGGGCTACCCTTGCCCGAGGGTAGCCCTTTCCCATTTGGACCGTACTGGAGGTACTCATGGCACGAGACCGGGGTGCATCGATCATCGCCGCCGTGGCTGGAGACGAACGCCAGCTCGTGATCCTCGAACGTCTCTACCAGCACGAACTGCCGCACTGCGACGGCAACCAACGACGCGCCGCCGCAAACGTCAATCGAGCGATCGCGCGCCAACGCGGGAACGAAAGTGGAGTCTTTAGTATCCCGATCGAGCTCGTGAGCACGCTCCAGGATGCCGGCCTCTCGGTCCTCGACGTGTTCGGTGTGATCGAGGAATCTTGGGCGGGACTCCAAGCAATGAAGCACCGCTTCGCGTCACCGATCGACGCCGAGGGGGAGGTTGCAACGCACCAGCTTGCGATCAGCGTACTCGCGACCACGCTCCAGCGTGACGACTGCCCGAACAGTCTCCAGCATCCGAGAACGCTCAAGGCAGCGATCCACGCTGCGTGGAGCCGTCACCATGGTGGGGCGGAGGGGTTCCGCGATGTCCTCGTCCATTGCGGATTGCTGCTGGACGTCGGATTCGACGCAGGCGATGTCGCTACGGTTGCAGCAGCCTACGAGCTCAGCACGCTCGGTGACGTCATCGCAGGGGTGCGGAGCGGTCACGTGAGGACGGATGAAGTCCTCGCTATTGTCCGAAACGCAGGCGCGGTCGTCGGCATCACAGACTCACGGCGGTTTTTCGATGCGATGAGTCGATTTCGTCATCGGGTGCACCTGGCCGCATTCCTCAGGACTACGCGGAGCATCGGCCTCGAGTCGGCGATTGCGTTCCACGAGCACACGAAATCGTCCTCAGTAGCGGTGCGTGCGGAGGAGATCAGGAAGCAGCACGTGCTCAACATCGGCGGCTACCTCCTCACCTACGGCGCACTCAAGGAGTGTCACGCGATCCGCTTCGAAGACTACGTCGAGCTCACGGCGATTTGGCCACCCGATGTGGTGAGTCGCGTGTACGTGGCGTACCCGTCGGTCGATCTCCTCCGCAATGCGGCGGCGCAGGGGCTCGGGAGCGTCGTCGTTCAAGCGATGGACGCAGCGGTACCGTGGGCGGCGCTCGAGCGGTTCGGCGTGCCGTTACTTCGATACCTCAAGGGACGAGAGGACGGTGCGCTCGTCGCAGCTGCGGATGCATTCACTCGCTGCGATGGCGACGCTGCGGCGGCTGATACCCTGCAGGCGCTCCCATTGGTGCTGCGTGACCATCCCGCCGTCCACCGCGTGATACAGGAAGCTGGTCCTGCAACGCTCAGCGATCGCCAGCTCCTTGAGCTCGTCGTCGCCGTTGCCGACGCGGGCCACGCAGTCGACATCGAGTTGCTCCGTGAGTTCCGACGCGTCGGCATGTGGCCGAACACGAAGAGCATGCGGCTGGTGTACGGGCTCGCGCAGAGGTTTCGGGCGATCGGCGTACCGGCCGCCGATGCGCTGCGACGTGCCGCGGAGGCGCACGATCGACTCTCTCCACGCAAGTGCGCCCGCGCAATCCGCGACGGCGGGTACTTCCGGTACGCGGTGCTCGGTGAACAGCCACGCGCAGCGGCCGCGATAGCGGTAGGAGCTGACGCCCCAACGACGGTGGAACGTACGTGGGACGCCGATGATGACTATTGGCGCCCACGACACGGAGAAGCTGCCGCTCCGCCGGGTCCCGAAGCGGACGGACCGGAACGTGGAGTGACGCTCGACCTCCGGACGATCCACGAGCGCCTTGAACTCCGCGACCTCGTACCCGATCGCGTGGATGCGGAAACAGCGGCTGCGCTCATCCTGTACGGGCTGTGCGAACTTGGGCAAGGGGCCCCCTTCGCTGGTGGACATGGGATCCCCGAACGTCACGTCTTCGCGAATGTACGCCGACGTTTCCACCCGGACGATGACCTGCTGCATGGCGCGTGGGGTTGGCTCCGTTCGATTGGAATCGTCCGCATGAAGAGCCGTTCGAAGTTCATGCTCGACCTCAGCGGTAACCATTCGAGTGATGTCGCCAATGAGACCGCACGCCGCACGAGCGCACTCCTCCGCTGGTTCAACGAGCAGACGCGGCTGCGATAGGACGAACGCGCCGCTCCGATGTCCCCGCCAGAGGCGGGCAAGCAGAGGAAGCGTTGATGGATGACGCTCCCGACCACCATCGGGAGCGTTTAACATTTCTCACATTCCAAGATTACGCTACGCTGTCCTTGTCCCTATTCGTCTCGTCCTCGTCGGCCGACCGATATGTTCCTCACGATCCATGGTCCAGCGGGTGCACTCATTGGTTCGTTCGCGCCTGACCCGGTGAGCGCGTTTACGCTCGGCATGCTCTCACACTACGCAATTGATGCGATCCCGCATGGGGACGAGCGGCTCGGGAACCACCTCGAGGGCGCGGCGAAACTCCGGTTCATCGTTCGAATCGGCCTCGTTGATGCCACGATCGCAGCCGTAACGCTCCTCACTATCCTCCAGCCGTGGCACGTCTGGCCGTCATTCACCGTCCTCGCGGGGGTGGCCGGGGGCCTCGTCCCGGATGGACTGCAGCTCCTCCACCACCTCTTCCCGCGCGTACGTTGGCTTGCGCGGCACCAGTGGTTCCATGATTTCTGTCACGTCCGGATCATCCCGTA
>CAZPCZ010000071.1:0-3626 GCA_964585225.1 uncultured Gammaproteobacteria bacterium | reverse complement strand
CGCATCGGCGCACTCACGCGAAGTTCGCCGTTTGTCGTGGATGCACTCATCCGTTCGCTCCCGCCGCACGCAGAGTACGTTTTGGAGTATGGTTCCGGTGACGGAGTGGTGACAATGGATCTCCTACGGACGCTCCCGCCGGATGGACGGGTGGTCGGGATCGAACAGAACGCGGAGCTCGTCGCCGAGCTCCGCGGGATTTCAGACACGAGGTTTTCCGTGATGCACGGGGACGTCTTCCACATCCTTCGCAATCCGCACACCATCGGACTCCCACGCATTGATGCGGTGATCTCTGCGGTGCCGTGCACGTTCCTCACTCCACAGCAACGCGAGGAGTACGCGCAACTCACGCACGCGGTGCTCGCACCATCCGGCCGGTTTATCGTCTACCAATATTCTCGCCTCATGCTGCCGGTGCTCCGTCAATATTTCCACCGCGTGGATGTGTCCTACGTTCCACTGAATTTTCCGCCGTACTTCGTGATGACAGCAATCAAGGAGTAACGGGTTTCAGCCCAGGTGGCGAAGGTTCATCCGTGAGCGGTCTCGGCCGGTACCTCGCGGGATCAATGGTTCGTTCGAAGCACGTGCGTGCAGCGCCGTGCGCCCAGTTCTCGAGTGACGCATCGTAGGGACCGCGATATGGTCGAACGGGCTTCGGCGTCTTCCCGGTTCGTGTTATCGTGTCGGTTCGGAAGGTCGCACACAGCTCGAACTGGAGGTCCGTGAGGATGCGGTACTCGTACGACTGCGCAGTTTCCGGATCACGAGGCGCCGCGTACCCCGAAATGCTGTCCGCCAGTGTATCGAGGGACGTCGGGAGCGCTCGTGTGCGCTGCCAGTGATCCACCACCTGTGCCTGGATGTTCTGGAGATCGCTCGCGCGCTGGACATCGAGTCGTTCACGGCGTGCCGTGAATGGAGAACCGATGACCATGAATCCGGCAACGATCGCCGCAAGCACCACGAGCGCCGACCCCCATCGGAGCGCGAGGATGGAGGTGGGTGGTCGTCCGCCGAGCGTCCGCCGGAACTCCCAGCGTTCGTACCACATGACGGCGCCAGCGATCACGAAGACGACGAGTGCTTTGAGGAGGAAGCGGGTCGTGAGTTCGCCCTGGAGGAATGAGTACACGACGGCAACAAAATCACCGATCGTAATGAGGGCGGCCGCGAAGAGCGTGAGCGCGGTGAGCCAGCGGCGTGAGCGCAGCTGGAGCTTCTCCGGTGCGCGTTCAAAGTCACGGCGCAGGTGCCAGGTGACCCCAAAGAACACCGGCGCAGTCACGATGAGGATCGCAATGGCCCAACGGATCCCCGCACCAATGCGCATGTGGCGATATTGCTCCAACGCGATGTCCGGCAATGCGTAGTTGACAAGCTGGAACAGCAGCACCCCGAGCTGCGTCGCGCTCATGTAGAGCGCCGCGATGAGGAGGAGCTGCATGAACACGTCCTTCGGGCCAGAGGCCTTTTGATCCTCTACCATACGATGTGTGGGTTAGTGCTCCCCTCCTATGGTACACTACCGGTACTATGCCACTCACCAGTGGTGCCGCCGCACCCGATTTCACGCTCCCAGATCAGGATGGAAAGCCGCATACCCTCACCGACTATCGCGGACGTTGGGTACTGCTGTACTTCTATCCGAAGGATGACACGCCGGGATGCACGACCGAAGCATGCACGATTCGTGATCGGTACACGTCATTTGGATCGCAGCAGGTGGCGGTGCTCGGCGTGAGCACGGACACTCCGGCGAGCCACAAGAAATTCGTGGGGAAGTACGGGCTCCCGTTCCCACTCCTTGCCGACCAGGAGAAGAAGGTCGTGCGGGCGTACGGTGTGTGGGGGAAGAAGAAGCTCATGGGGCGCGAATACGAGGGGACGAAGCGAATGTCGTTCCTCATTGACCCCAAGGGGAAGGTGGCGAAGATCTATGAGGACGTGAAGCCCGCGTCGCACGCGGACGAAGTGCTCTTCGATCGTGCCTCACTCGCGCCGTAGCGCGTCATCCACATCATCGCGTCGTTGTCGGTGTCGGATTCGCCACTCCATGGGTTGGCTCCCAGCCACGGTTGCGGCGAGGACGCCGACGTATGCGAGCAGTCCGGTTGCAAGAGAGAGCGGGATGGACTGGAGCGATCCGAGGACGAGATAGAGTGTAACATGGTCAGACATGCCTCCGAAGCAAGTTGCCGCCACGACGAAAAATCACCTCGCATCATCGCTCCTTGACGATCTCAACCCCGAGCAGCGGCGGGCGGTAACCCATGAACAGGGGCCGCTCTTGATCGTTGCGGGCGCGGGGACGGGTAAGACGACCG
Organism: uncultured Gammaproteobacteria bacterium; assembly: GCA_964585225.1. Lineage (GTDB taxonomy): Bacteria > Patescibacteriota > Patescibacteriia > JACPHY01 > JACPHY01 > CAZPCZ01. Next base: position 1,296 of record CAZPCZ010000071.1, on the reverse strand, counting down.
TCATTACCCGGCGCATCGCGTGGCTCATCCTCGAGCGGAAGGTACCGACCGACGGCATCCTCGCGCTGACGTTCACCGAGAAGGCGGCGACGGAGATGGAGGAGCGCGTAGACCGCCTCCTCCCGTACGGGTACGTGGATCTCCGGATCTCTACCTTCCACGGGTTCTGCGAGCGCATCCTCAAACGACACGCGCTCGACATCGGGCTCCCGAATGACTTCCGGCTCATTGATCCGACCGCCGCGTGGCTCCTCATGCGGCGCAACCTCGATCGGTTTGCGCTCGATTACTACCGCCCGCGCGGGAACCCAACAAAGTTCCTCCACGCGCTCCACGAGCATTTCTCGCGGTGTAAGGATGAGGCGGTGGGGCCGGAGGAGTACCTCGCGTATGCGAAGGGACTGACACTCAATACGGACGCGGAACACCGAGGCCCCACCCCCTCGCGCTCCCCCTCCCGGAGTGAGGGGGAGAAAAGCAAGAAACGTTTCCCTACCTCCCACCGGGAGGGGGGGCTCGGGGGGGTGGGGGAACTAGATCCGAGCGAGATCGCTCGGATCGCCGAGGTCGCCAACGCGTACCACGCGTATGAGCAGCTGCTCCTCAAGGAAGGAGTGCTCGACTTCGGCGATCTCCTCCTGCGTACCCTCGAACTCTTCCGAACACGTCCTGCGATCCTCGAGCGTTACCGTCAGCAATTTTCGCACGTGCTCGTGGATGAGTTCCAAGACACAAACTGGTCACAGTACGAAATCGTGAAGTTGCTCGCCACGCCGAAGCACAACCTGGCCGTCGTTGGGGACGATGACCAGTCCATCTACCGGTGGCGCGGAGCATCCATGTCAAACATCCTCCACTTCCAGGAGGATTTCCCAAAGGCCGCGCAGGTCGCGATCACGACGAACTACCGCGCAAAGCAAAATCTCCTTGACGCATCGTATCGAAGCATCCAGCAGAATAATCCCGCGCGGCTCGAAGTGACGCTGAAGCTCTCGAAGGAGCTCAAAGCGGTAGGGAAGGGGAGTGGGACCATCGAGATTCTCCACGCGCGGGACGCGGCGGAGGAGGCGCGGATGATCATTGAGAAGATACTCGAATTGAAACGTAGGGGCGGGCTTCATGCCCGCCCGCGGGAGGGCGTAAAACCCTCCCCTACGTCGGACGACGTTTCCTGGAACGACTTCGCGATTCTCGTCCGCGCGAATCGGCAGGCGGAGCAGTTTTTGCCTGCGCTCCAGAACGCGGGGATCCCGTACCAATTCCTCGCGTCGCGCGGCCTCTACCGGAAACCGATCA
>CAZPCZ010000070.1:0-7133 GCA_964585225.1 uncultured Gammaproteobacteria bacterium | reverse complement strand
TCAAGCACACCTGCCCCACCTGTGGCGGGCCACTGCCGTGCTCGCTCCACAACCGTGCGCTCCGGGAAGCCCTCCTCCACCGCGAGATCGAACCCCCACCGTATGAACGCCTCGAAGTGCTCGGGACGTACACGGATGCCGAAGGGGATGCGCAGAACATCCGGACCCTCCGCCCCCTCCCGGACGGCGCAGTCCTCGTGGGTGGTGTGGGTGGCTCCCTCCAACGCCGGAACCATGACGGCTCCTGGGAAGACCTCGGGACGTACACGGATGCCGAAGGGGATGCGCAGCCCATCTTGACCCTCCACCCCCTCCCCGATGGCGCAGTCCTCGTGGGTGGTTGGGGTGGCTCCCTCAAACGCCTAAACCCCGACGGCTCCTGGAAAGACCTCGGCACGTACACGGATGCCGCAGGGAATGCGCAGGCCATCCAGACCCTCCACCCCCTCCCAGATGGCGCAGTCCTCATGGGCGGTGACGGTGGCTCCATCGAGCGTTGGGGACAGGATCCTCAGAAGCTCCAGCAGTACCGCGAGCAAGTGCTCGCCCAGAAGCGCGGCGAGATCCCTCCCATGCCCGAGGAGCCGATGGTGTAGGGGGGATGGAGCACACTCGTGCTATGCCCGAACCCAAACCCTCATTCCTCGAATCCCTCAAGCACATCTGCCCCACCTGTGGCGGGCAACTGCCGTGCTCGCTCCACAACCGCGCGCTCCGCGAAGCCCTCCTCCACCGCGAGATCGAACCCCCACCGTACGAACGCCTCGAGGTGCTCGGGACGTACACGAATGCCGAAGGGAATGCGCAGAACATCTTGACCCTCCACCCCCTCCCGGATGGCGCAGTCCTCGTGGGTGGTGAGGGTGGCTCCCTCAAACGCCTGAACCCCAACGGCTCCTGGAAAGACCTCGGCACGTACACGGATGCCGAAGGGCATGCGCAGGGCATCTGGACCCTCCACCCCCTCCCGGACGGCGCAGTCCTCGTGGGTGGTGGGGGTGGCTCCCTCAAACGCCTGAACCCCAACGGCTCCTGGAAAGACCTCGGAACATACACGGATGCCGAAGGGAATGCGCCGGGCATCTTGACCCTCCACCCCCTCCCGGATGGCGCAGTCCTCGTGGGTGGTTATGGTGGCTCCCTCAAACGCCTGAACCCCAACGACTCCTGGGAAGACCTCGGGACGTACACGGATGCCGCAGGGAATGCGCAGCACATCCATACCCTCCACCACCTCCCGGATGGCGCAGTCCTCGTGGGTGGTTATGGTGGCTCCCTCAAACGCCTGAACCCCAACGACTCCTGGGAAGACCTCGGGACATACACGGATGCCGTAGGGAATGTGCAGGTCATCCAGACCCTCCACCCCCTCCCGGACGGCGCAGTCCTCGTGGGTGGTAGTGGTGGCTCCCTCAAACGCCTGAACCCCAACGGCTCCTGGGAAGACCTCGGAACATACACGAATGCCGTAGGGAATGCGCAGGCAATCTTGACCCTCCACCCCCTCCCCGACGGCGCAGTCCTCGTGGGTGGTTGGGGTGGCTCCCTCAAACGCCTGAACCCCAACGGCTCCTGGAAAGACCTCGGCACGTACACGGATGCCAGAGGGAATGCGCAGCACATCCAGACCCTCCACCCCCTCCCGGATGGCGCAGTCCTCGTGGGTGGTTGGGGTGGCTCCCTCGAACGCTGGGGACAGGACCCCGCGAGCATGCAGCGGTACCGCGAGCAGGTGCTCGCCCAGAAGCGCGGCGAAATCCCGCCCATGCCCGAGGAGCCGATGGTGTGAGGAGGGAGCGCGGAGCGACCCCCTTTCCCTTTCACCTTTTCGCGCGAAAAGGTGAAAAGGTAGCCATGGTCTCACCGTGGGATCATAACCATGGGGCCAGGCCCCATTTCCCATTTTTCCTCACATTCAAAAAATCTGATATTATGCTTGTATAGGTATCTGTGGAGATTCAGAATATGTCAACAGAGCCAGTTTCTACCATACGGGATGTCACTGTAGCGGCATCGCAGTACCTTGACACCGACGAGGTGCTCCTGTTCGTCGGTGCGAGGCAGGCGGGAAAGACGACGATTCTGCGGCAGCTTGAGGCGCGATTGCGCGAGCGATCCGAGTCCGTGCATTTCCTCACGCTGGAAGATCCCGACTTCCTCGCGGCGCTCAATGCGTCGCCGAAGCGGTTGTTCGAGCTCGTGCCAATCGGTCGGAACGAACGCACGACCGTGCTCATTGATGAGGTGCAGTACCTCGATGATCCCGCGCAGTTCCTCAAGTACCACTACGACGTCAATCGCGGTGCGGTGCGGATCATCGCCACCGGTTCCTCCGCGTTCGACCTCGATGCGAAATTCACGGATTCGCTCGCGGGACGCAAACGCATCTTTCGCGTATGGACGTGCTCGTTCCGCGAGTTCCTCCGTTTCCTCCATCGCGATGATCTCGCGGCGCTTGATTTCTCGCGCACGGCGTCCACGCAGCGCGATGATCTGCGCCGCGCGTACGAGGAGTACCTCACGTTCGGCGGGTACCCGCGCGTCATCTTGGCACCGATGGCGGAGAAGCGGATGGTGCTCCAGGACATTGCGTACTCGTACGTGAAGAAGGACATCGCGGACGCGCGCATTCGCTACGAGGAGCAGTTCTATAAGCTCCTGAAGATCCTCGCGGACCAAGTGGGGAATCTCGTGAACACGACCGAGCTCGCGGCAACGATCGGCGTCTCCCGCGCGGCCATCGAACACCACCTCGCGATCATGCAGCGGTCGTTCCACCTCGCGCTCGTGCGGCCATTCTGGAGCAACGTGCGTAAGGAGCTCACGAAAATGCCGAAGGCGTACTTCTACGACCTCGGACTCCGTAACTTCTTTGTCGGACGATTCGAGGGGACTGCAACGCGAACGGACCTCGGTCCGCTCCTCGAGAATGCGGTGTTCCGTCAGCTCCTCGAGCATGATACACACGACGAGATTCGATTCTGGAGGACCACGGATCAACACGAGGTTGATTTCGTGGTGGGCGAACGCGCCGCGTATGAGGTGAAGGCGGGGTCGCGTCCCATGCGACGCTCGCGCTACGGTGCATTCATCGAAGCATACCCGAACATCCCACTGACGTTTGTGACCCTCGATGCGCCGACTCGCGGTGCGCGAGCACCCTCTCCAACCATCGCACCGTGGGAAGCGTAGATCAGCCGCAGCGCGCAGGAGAGGAGTTATGGTGATGCGGGGTCACCGCCTCCTCGCAGAATGTTTGTAGAGGTCTGTACTATGCCCGAACCCCGTCTCTCTCTCGAATCGCTCAAGCACGCCTGCCCCACCTGCGGCGGGCCATTGCCGTGCTCGCTCCACAACCGCGCGCTCCGCGAAGCCCTCCTCCACCGCGAAATCGAATCCCCGCCGTATGAACGCCTCGAGGTCCTCGGGACGTACACGGATGCCAGAGGGAATGCGCAGGACATCTTGACCCTCCACCCCCTCCCCGACAGCGCAGTGCTCGTGGGTGGTGACGGTGGCCCCCTCAAACGCCTGAACCCCGACGGCTCCTGGAAAGACCTCGGGACGTACACGGATGCCAGAGGGAATGCGCAGAACATCTGGACCCTCCACCCCCTCCCCGACGGCGCAGTCCTCGTGGGTGGTTGGGGTGGCTCCCTCAAACGCCTGAACCCCGACGGCTCCTGGAAAGACCTCGGGACGTACACGGATGCCAGAGGGAATGCGCAGAACATCTGGACCCTCCACCCCCTCCCCGACGGCGCAGTCCTCGTGGGTGGTTGGGGTGGCTCCCTCAAACGCCTGAACCCCAACGGCTCCTGGAAAGACCTCGGCACGTACACGGATGCCGAAGGGCATGCGCAGGGCATCTGGACCCTCCACCCCCTCCCGGACGGCGCAGTCCTCGTGGGTGGTGGGGGTGGCTCCCTCGAGCGCTGGGGACAGGACCCCGCGAGCATGCAGCGGTACCGCGAGCAGGTGCTCGCGCAGAAGCGCGGTGAGATTCCTCCCATGCCCGAGGAGCCGATGGTGTGAGGGAGGAATGTCTATGCCCGCCTAAACTTTCCGATACGTTGGCGTAGAGGGTTGACGGAGGAGAACGTTTTGGCGGGTATGGTACGCTGGTATCCGTATCGCTATGGCCCTGACGAACGATGAAGTGCTCCATCTTGCGAAGCTCAGTCGTATCGATCTCCAACCCGAGGAGGTCGAGCATTTCGCGTTGCAGCTCTCGTCCATTCTTGAGTATGTCGGGAAGCTGCGAGAGGTGGATGTGGATGTCGCAAAGGAGGCGGTCGCGAACATAACCGGCCTCGAGAACGTCCTGCGCGAAGATGAGCTCCACGGCTGTACCCCGGAGGAGCGCGAGCGGATCGTCGCGCAGTTTCCCATGCGAGAAGGAGACTTCCTAAAAACGCGCGGCGTTTTTAGTGGATGACCACGGTGAATGATTAATTTCTAATTTCTAATCAATACCCAATGTCGGAATGACAAATTTGGTCATTGAGTGATTGGGATTTCATTAGAAATTAGGAATTCTTCATTAGAAATTTCGTGCAGTACCTCACCATCTCGCAAATCGTCGATGGGCTGCGTCGTCGCCTCTTCTCCGCTGTGGAGGTGACTCGCAAGTATCTCGATCGCATCACCGCCCGCGATGCGGAGATTGGTGCGTACCTCCACGTGATGGGTGACTCGGCGCTCGCGACCGCGAAGCGCGTGGACGCGGCGATTGCGCGCGGGGAGGAACTCGCGCCATTCGCGGGAGTCCCCATTGCGGTGAAGGATGTCATCCTCGTTGCGGGACACCCGGCGACTGCGGGGTCGAAGATTCTCGAACCGTATGTCGCAACATATGATGCGACTGCCGTCGCCAAGTTGAAGACGCAGGACGCGATCCTGCTCGGCAAGACGAACTGTGATGAGTTTGCGATGGGATCGTCGAATGAGAACTCTGCGTACAAGCCGGTACGGAATCCGTGGGACCAGGGACGCGTGCCGGGCGGATCATCGGGTGGGTCCGCTGCAGCGGTCGCTGCGGATTTCTGCGCTGCCGCGCTCGGGTCGGACACCGGCGGGTCCATCCGGCAACCCGCTGGATTTTGCGGTGTCGTAGGTTTGAAGCCGACGTATGGCGCAGTCTCACGCTACGGACTCATCGCCATGGCATCGAGCTTCGACACGATTGGGCCGCTCGCACGCACGGTTGCGGACGCCCGCACGATGTTCGATGCAATTCGAGGTAAGGATCGTTACGATGCAACGTCGTCCGATGGGAATGGTCTCAAGTCTCAAGTCTCAAGTCTCAAGTCTCTTCGAGTCGGCATCCCGAAAGAGTACTTCGCCTCGGGCATTGATCCCGACGTCGAGCGTTGCGTCCGCGAGGCCATTCGCGTCATCGAAGGTCTCGGGTGCTCGGTCCGCGAGGTGTCGCTCCCACACACGGCGTACGCGCTCGCGGTGTACTACGTCCTCATGCCGTCAGAGGTCTCCGCCAACCTCGCGCGGTTCGATGGGATCCGGTACGGGTTGTCGGCGCAGACCCCAGGGGTCTTTCCACGAGGACCCCAGGGGTCTTTCGGGGCCGGCACCCTCGAAGAGGTGTACCGACAGACGCGGGCGGTGGGCTTCGGTCCAGAGCCGCGGCGCCGGATCATGCTCGGGACGTACGCGCTCTCGAAGGGGTACGCGGATCGGTACTACAAGCGCGCGCTGGCCGTGCGATCGCGGATCAAGCACGATTTCACGGATGTGTTCCGCGAAGTTGATGTCCTCTGCGCGCCGACGTCGCCAACGCCTGCATGGCCGTTCGGCGCGAAGGGGGATGATCCGCTCGCCATGTACCTCGCCGACATCTTTACAGTCTCCGCGAACGTCGCTGGCATCCCCGGCCTCTCCCTCCCCTGCGGATTCGTGGAGCGTCGATCGGTTCCTCCCCCTCGTTCTGAGGGGGAGCGAGAGGGGGTGCAATCTCTCACGACTCACGACTCACGACTCACGACTCGGTTGCCCGTCGGCTTGCAACTCATGGGCCGTTGGTTCGAGGAAGACGCGCTCTTTACACTCGGGGAGGCGTACGAGCAAGCGACCGAGTGGCATCGCGAGTACCCCGCACATTGACGTGTCATGCTACGCAGACGCCGGAGACCATGCGGTCTCCGGCGTTCCCGCGGCGTGCAGGCGTTCACTCGCCGCACGTGCACTTCGACTCCGGCTGCTTGCAGTCCGCGCACGTTTCTTCGCGCGGCTTGCCGCAGCAGGACCCGGGCTTCTTCGAGGAAGAGCCGCAGGACGGGCACCGGTACGCCATACAAGGTGCTTATATCGTCAATGGCGATGAGGCGACCTTTACACCCCGATGATACCTCATTGGTAGAGATCGGTTCATTCTTGCCACAACGTGTTACTCGTACAGCTCCGCGTTCGGGCGAAACGCTGCCCAAGAGAACCAGAAGCTCGTGGTGAACTCTGGCCGTTCGTCGATCGTCGCTGCTGCGTTGGGGTCGGCGATGGGTTCCGGTGATGGCCGTGTGCGCATCGTGATCGCCTTCGACGTGGGGTCCTCGAATACGACGATCGGGAGTTCGCCGACGACGTCGTTGATCACCCGTTCACGGCGTACGACCTCCCACGGGTACGCCTTCGCGGTGCTGCCAACGACGATGCCGAGCACCATCGCCTTCGCGTGGAGGCGCGGGTCGAGCGGGGTTCCCGGGAAGAGCCCCGGAGATGGGTCGTCGTTATACCCACGGCTTGCGTACGGATCGACGGAGTAGTCCCGACGAAATCCAGTTTCGCGCGAGAGGACTTCACCGTTCGGGTAGAGACGTTTCCAATCACCCCACCGGATGTTCTCGGACGGAAAGATGCGGAGCCGTTGCCCGACGAGCTCTCCGACGACCGCCTCCCCGGTCTGCTGTTGCCAGAGCGTCTCTGTCGTTCGATCATACATGAGGAGATTGTTCTGGTAGAGCTTCCCGGAGACGCCGAACTCGAGTGCGCGATCATCGACGCGTCGGTCGAACGTGAATCCGGTCCCACAGAGCGGGCAGTACGTGACGGCGATGGGGATCCCATCGACGGCGTCGTTCGCGATCTCATGCCAGACCAGTATTTGGAACGGGTAGAAGCGT
>CAZPCZ010000069.1:1303-7530 GCA_964585225.1 uncultured Gammaproteobacteria bacterium | reverse complement strand
CTCCGCGGCGCTCGACCTCCACGTCGCGTTCGGCGAGAAGCAGGCAACGTTCGCAAGTCAGAAGACGAACAAGTGGCTCGCGAATCAGGGGTACACCGCGAAGAAGACGCTCGCCGGGCTCGAGACGTCACCGCCATCCGCTGTGCAGCGTAACCTAGAGACAAGCATTGCGGAGAAGGGCCCGAAAGACGTAGCACAAATCTCCGCACAAACGGCGAATATTTCCGCTTCCACCGGAACGCTCCTTGCGATGCTTGAGGCGGCCGGTATTTCGCTCGCGGTGAATTTCGGGGCAACGCTCGCCGCTCAAGCGGTCCAGAAGTGGATCTTCGAAGAAGGGATCCTCAACCGAAATGCCGGTGAAGCCTACACGGCCATCGCGGACCTCATCAATCGTGACGGCGTCGGGGTTGGGAGCTCGGTGGATGCCGCACCGGCAGCCGGTGGCGGCCGTCGCGGCGTCGAGACCGCGCTCGCGCAGGTGTTTCGCCCGCGCGTCGTCACCGCGGCCGGCGACTACGATCAGCTTTCGGAGCTCGCGTCATGCGACCCACAGAACCGGCAACCCACCACGTGTGTCCTCGACGACGGGTTCACGCAGGCGGTGCGGCGGGCGCAGGGCGGGCCGCCGATGACCGTCGGCGAGGCGCTCGCGGACGGACTCCTTCATGCGGACTGGCCACTCGTCCCGTTCAGCGACGGGCGCGACGAGGATCCGAACTGCTTCAAGGGCGCGTACTGCTCCTCGAACCTCGTGAAGCTCCGCCGCGCGCGGATCATTCCGATCGGCTGGGAGCTCGCGGCGAACCACCAAAAGAACGCTGGGCGGAATTTGAAGACACTCGGTGACGTTGTCACCGCGTTCAACCGGAACGGTGCCGACGAGCGCTGCGGGACGAACGATAGCGGTGAATCCTCGTTCTGCGGACTCATTGACCCGAACTGGGTGCTCCGGTACCCGGCCCAAGAGTGTCGCATGCGCGGTGCCGGTGAGCTCCTCATCCAGCGGGACACGCCGAACCGCGCGGACGTCTGCACGGATTCCCCCTCCTGCCTCGCATACGACGGCGAGGGGAACTGCGACGGCGGGTACGGCTACTGCCTGAGCGAGCGCAACCTCTGGCACGTGAGCGGGAATGCGTGCCCGGCGCACGCGGCGAGCTGCCGTGCGTTCACCGGGCGCGATGGTCAACCGCTCAACGCGCTCCTCTCCACCGTCGAGCGCGGCGCCTGCACCGCAGAGAACGTCGGCTGCCGGTGGGTCTCGGCTCAGCGCGACCCTGCCGGGAACTGGAGTGACCTCACCGGCAACCGACGGTATTTCAACCGCAACGTCGCGACGTGTCCGTCATCCGCCGAAGGGTGCACGGAGCTCCTTGCCGTCGCAGCGTCGAGGCGGAATCTCGTCGAGAACGCGAGCATGGAGACCTGGCCGGGGGGGCTCCTGCCCACCGGGTGGACGAAGAGTGGTGATGCAGCCGCGACGGTGACCCGCGTGGAGAGCCCGGTCGTGCACGGCTCTGCCGCAGCGCAGCTCTCCGACCCCTCCGGGGGCACCGGAAATGCCCTCGTTCTCGAGCGAGCGGTCGTCGTGCCCGCCCGTGGCACGTATACGCTGAGCGGTTGGTACCGCATTCCCGCCGCGAGCCCGGCGGTGTACCCAACCATCTCCGTCTGGCGAGGGACCGTGATGACGAGCTGCGTCCTGAACCCCGGTGGAACACCACCGCGAGATACCTGGGTCCGACTGACGCGCAGCTGTATGCTCGAACCGGAGACGCACGCGGTGCGCATCGAGGTCCTCACGCAACCGAGCGGTACGGGAACGGTGTTCGCCGACGCGATCCAGCTTGAGCTCGGAGCGGAGGCGACCGAGTTCCACGAGGGCTACCCCCAGGATGCACCGCGGACGTTCCTGAAAGTTGCGCCATCAGACCAGCGCTGCTACGATGTCCGCGGCGACGGCTCGCTGAACACGGACAACGACCCTGCCGACGGATCCTGTTCCCGCTTCGCCCGCGGGTGCGTGGCGGCGGATGAGGGGTGCGAGCGGTACACGCCGGCCGATGGGACGCCGAACGTGAACGGGAGAGTGGCGGACATTGACCGATGCCCGATGGAGTGCGTCGGGTACTCGGCGTTCCGCGAGGTCGAGAGTAATTTCGACCAGAAAGACACGTTCGACTTCTTCATCCCATCGACCGCGCGGCAGTGCGACGCGGCGTCGGTCGGCTGCAGCGAGTTCACGAACCTCGACGCGCTCGAACGCGGCGGGGAGGCGCGCGAGACCTACTCGTTCCTCCGTCGGTGCGAGAAACCAAACGAAGCGCCGGACGCGACGTACTACACGTGGGAGGGGTCTGACCAGACCGGGTTCCAGCTCCGGAGTTTCCTCCTCCAGCGGTCGCAGACCGGTGATACCGATGCGGCGAGGAATAGCGCCCCGTTCGTCTTCGGTACTGCGCCGGAGGATTGCCAAGCCGCGTACGGGAAGTCGCCGGACGAGGCGGGGTACGATCCCATCGTCACGCCGGAGTGCCGCGCGTTCTACAGCCAGAACGGGACGATTTACCATCGCGAGTTGCGGCGGACCGTGCTCATTACCGATGCGTGCACGCGGTACCGCGTGACCCATGACCTGAGTCGGCTCGTCACGAGCAGCGGCGTCGCGTGTGGGTCGGCATCAAGCAGCTGCAGGAGGGTCTGCGAGTGGGGGAACGGCACGTTCTCCGGCGGCGCGTGCGTCTTCAAGGGGCACCAGCTGGAGTCCACGCAGTGCCCTGCGGCGTTCGCCGGGTGCCGCGAGTACCGCGGGAATGCGGGTGGTGCCCTTCGGACGCTCGTTGCGACGGATTTCGAACCCGCGAGCGCCGGCGTGCAGGGGTGGACGAGCGGGACGCAGTCCGCCGAATCGCTCATCGTCGGCGGCCACAGTCTGCAGCTCGGAGCCGGGAGCAACTTCCTCCTCCGCGAAGTGCGCGCCGACCTCACGGATGCGGAGTCGTGTGAGGCGATCGGCGGCGTGCTCGGGGTGGAGGACACCTCCGTTGCCGGTCAGCGACCATGGGTGACGACGGTACCGACCGGGGCGACTCCCGCGTGCGCGGTCCCACGTATCCCAGGAAATGGCGGCACATACGCGCTCACCATGGTCGCGAAGGGGACCGGGTCAGTCATCGCGAAGATCTACGCCGCCGGCGTTGAACGCGCGAACCTCATCCCGGGCGCGCCGGGGTCGGTGACGTTCGGTACGACCTGGCAGCGGCGTGAGCTCGGCCCCGGCATCGTCAGGGACCTCAGCGCGCTCTCGGTGCTCGAACGCGTGAACGCGACCTTCTACCTCGAGGTCACCGGTGGCACGACGTACTTCGACTCGATTCTGCTTCGCGAGCTTTCGCAACAGACTACGGTCATTGAGGGGTCATGGCAGACGCCGCCATCGTGCGATCGTGCCTCGATCGCGTCGGACGCCGCACCGCTCAGCCAAGGCATGCTCGGGTGTCGGCTGTACCAGCCGCGCACCGGCGCCGCCGTGACGCTCCGCTCGTTCTCGCGGCTCTGCAGTGAGAGCGTCGTCGGCTGCACCGCATTCTTCGACACGAAGAACTCCACCGCGACGACGGCGGAGTCGTTCAACGGCGGCGGCGCGCTCATTGACGGGGTGACCGTCCCGGCCGACGAGGTGCGGTACCTCGTTGATGCTCCGGCATCCCGATGCCCGGCAACCGAGAAGGCGTGCCGTCGCTTCGGGCAGCCGACGATTGATCGGTCCGGTGCGGATCGCTTCGGCGCGCCGACCGCCGTGTGGACCGACGTCTACCTCAAGGACGACCCGAACCGCTACACCGGCGCCGGTGCGACGCTCTGCCGGCATGAGGAGCTCTTCTGCGAGGAGTTCCGCACCGCCGACGGCTCGCTCGCGTACTTCAAACACCCCGTGAACCGGACGTGCGAGTACCGCGAGGATGTCGTCGTGAACAACGTCGAGATGGACGGGTGGTTCCGTTCCGGCAGGGATCTCCCGTGCGACCCCGGCCTCGTCGTCGGTGGGACGACGTACGGCATCTGGAAGAACGCAGATCCGTCGTACGCGGGGTGGACCGGGACGTGCGAGCAGAGCCACGACCGGTGCACGGAGCTCCGGGACCCGACGGACCAATCGTCAGCGTTCCCGGCCGGGCGGTCGTACTCGGTGCTGCGCGATGCGCAGCTCGATCTCGCGTCGTGCCGCGGGAGCGTGAGCCGGCGCGAGGGCTGCCCGCTCCTCGACGAGGCGATGAACACGACGAAGTTCTGGAGCGCATCAGCGACGTACGCGGAGAGCGACGCGAGGAACGGCGCCGCGGTTGCGCCGATCGACTGCGACCGGAACCCCGGCGCGTGCCGACGGTGCATGGTGGAGCGGAGGTGTCGGAACGCCGACGGGCGGGTGCAGGGGACGGGCGCCACGCTGCCGAATGAGGTGGCTGGTCCGACGCCCTGCGTTGCGGATGGCGAGTGTCTGGGGGCACTCGGCTTCCACTGCACCGGTGGGGAGGTCGGGCCGACGTGCGCCGCCGAGTCCGCCGCCGGAGCGGTCCAGGATAACGCGTGCGACGGGTTCGTGCTGGACCGATCGGTCTGCCGGAAGCTCGAGAACGATACGAACCTCATCGCGAAGGTCCAGCGCGACCGATCGTGCGCGGAGTGGCTCGTGAAGGACGGCTGCTACCAGGCGTGGGTGCCCGGGCAGAGCCGGAGCGTCGAGGCGTGCACGGCACTTCGGCGGGTGACGAACGGGGCCGAGCAGCTCAGCGCAGCCAAGAGCGGTACCATCACGCTCGCCGACTACCAGCGCCGGAGCCGCGCGTGGTCTGCGGTCGAGCCGTCGGGCTTCGCGATCCCGAACCAGACGGCAGTCGAGCGGCTCGAGCAGGTGCACACACAGGATTACGGCTACCGCCTGTCGTTCGTGCACTGCCCGGCATCCGCGACCGGCACGACGGATTCCGATGGAGATGGGATCGAGGACTTCTGCGGTCAGGTTGAGGGGTCGTGCACCCGGGGTGAGGGTGAACGGTGCGGTCCGACCATCTCGGAGTTCGGCGGTAGGGGCCGTTGTGTTGGCGGTCGGTGCGCGTACGGGGTGGAGGGTATCCAGGACCCGGACCTCGCGGATCGGCTCGCGTCGTGGCCCTCCCCGGTCTGCAAGGTGTTCCCGGAGCCGGACTCTCCGTTCCCGCGGAGCGTCGTTGCGAACGCCACGGAGGGGACGCGGGTCGCCGGCTTCACCCGCGTGAACGTGTGCGAGGACGGGGAGTGTTCCTGCAGCTACCAGAAGGTGCAGTACGGGGAGGCGATGACGAAGTACTACAGCCAGGGGGCGACCCCACCGCTCGGGTTCTGCGTGGGTGGGTTCTACAATGGCATGGATTGCGATCCAAGCCACGAAGGTCTGCGGGACGCGAACAACAGCGGTAACGAAGCGGACACCGGCATCGTACCCTGCGTGGCAGGTGCGACCCGGTGCACGTGCAATAAGGTGGGCGGGGATGACCTCGTGTCGAAGCCCGAGAACGCGAGCTTGAACGGCACCTGCACGCCGAAGAAGAAGGTGGAGAAGCACAACGGCATCGAGGGGTACTGCCTCGAGCGCGACGAGTCCATGCACGTGAACGGCAGCCAGGATGCGTTCGCCTGCCTCTCGTTCCTCCCGATCGACCAACTCTCCGGCTCGACGGACACGAACGCCCAGGTCGAGGCCGCCGGCCTCACGCTCGATGGCAACATGCAATGGTACTGCGCGGGGGGACGGACGGGCGGCCGCGCCCCGCTCCGGCTCGTATTCACGCGACCGACCGCGAGCGGGAACAACCTGACGATTCGTCACGGTGCATACGGGGAGCTGAACACGGCCCGTCAGCTCTTCGGTGCGCCAACCAGCTTCCCGAGCGGGACGTTCCAGACTGATCCCGAGATTAACATTTCAGAGACCTCTGCCTTGCCCGCCGAGTGGGGTGACAACTGTGAGAACGCCGATCCGGATGGGGGGTGGTGTGGAGTTCCGTCGCGCTTCCGACCGCCCTTCTGGTTGTCGGATGCGACTGACGCACGGGAGGACTCGAACTTCTGGGAGGGTGTCTACAACTTCTTCGGTTGCTACGAACTCGCGGACGACGGTGGCGGGAACCAGGTGTACTACCCGTGGGAGGGCGGAACGATCTACCGCTGGCAGCTCTCAGAGATGC
>CAZPCZ010000069.1:0-1293 GCA_964585225.1 uncultured Gammaproteobacteria bacterium | reverse complement strand
CCTCCAGCTCCTGTACGATGATACGGATGCACGGTGCCGACAGTTCACGCACGAGAGCTCCTGGATGTTCCGGGATACGACTGTTTCATTCCCACTCGATAGCATCACCTATGAGGCCGGTGGGAGGAAGGTCGTGCGGGTGCACGTCCACGGCGCGGACGAAAGCGTTGACGGTCACGCCGCGTTCCACGCGATCTTCGATGGAGATAACAAATTCCTCGGCATCGGTATCGAGGCGTGGGATCCGAATGACGAGGGGAGCTTCTACATCGGCGGCCTCGAGTTCGAGTACAAACCCGGATGCGACCGCATCGCGAAGGTGACGCCGCCGGCCGGGGGTCGCACGTACTCCTTCACGAACAAGACTGGGGACTGGAGCGGGAGCGGGACCATCGGAACGGCCACCCGCGCCTACATCCCGCAGCCATGGGGCGGCATCCGGAGCTCGACGCCCGCGCTCGATCCGAACGGCCCGTACGTCGTACAGTCCGCGAACCAGGACACCGACTACGCCGGCGCGATGTACAGCTGGGACGCCCAGCACCTCCAGCAGCTCTTCGCGAAGGTGTATAAGGTGCTCGCGACGCCAGACATCAGTGCGGTCGGCGGGGCGTCCGGAGTGTGCCTGAGTGGTGGGAAGTTCGGCGATGCGTGCACGTCGGATGCAGGCTGCAGGTACCCCACCCCGACCCCCGCATCGAGTCCGGTGAGCTGCGTGTCACAGCCGGTGCAATCGTGCAGGGGCGGGATGCTGCCGCTCCAAGCAGGCGATGGCACCGCCTGTACCTCGGCGACCGCAGCGACAGCGTGTACGCAAGGACGCGTGTGCTTGAACACGACAACCGGTGCGACATGCGCGGCAGGTGATACGTGCGCCTGCCGTCGAACCGCTGCCGGGTATGCGTGCGCGGCGTCGGGAGAATGTGGCACCGGAGGAGTGTGCGAATCGAAGGTGTGCAGTGCGGCGGCGGAGGCGCTTGAAGGTGATGCGTGTTCTACTGACGCGCACTGCAACGGTATCGCCGGTGCTTGCGTGACGATGAACGTGGATTCCTGCAGCGGCATGTCCGTACCAGCAGGGATCCCGTGCACGGCAGCGAACGCAGGGACGGTCTGCCGCAACACGGACGCGGTGTGCGCGATGTACACGCCGTTGAGTCCCATCCCGGTTCCGTTCACGTACAGTGTGAATCAGTCGACGGAGATCTGGGACCTCCGGCCGCAGGCAGGCGTGGCACCAGTCGTCGCCGGTGTCGGGGAGTGTGACCCCTCGAGCGGGAAGTGCAGGGAGGG
>CAZPCZ010000068.1:0-7580 GCA_964585225.1 uncultured Gammaproteobacteria bacterium | reverse complement strand
TGCGGGATCCCGAAGCGCATGGCGCTCGAGCTCTTCAAGCCGTTCGTCATGTCGAAACTCATCGCGCGCGGCCTCGCGCACAACATCCGCGGCGCGAACCGCGTCATCGAGGCGGACCACCCGGAAGTCTGGGACATCCTCGAGGCGATCACGAAGGACACGCACGTCCTCCTGAACCGCGCGCCGACGCTCCACCGATTGGGCATCCAGGCGTTCAAGCCGCGGCTCATCGAGGGGAAGGCAATCCAGATCCACCCGCTCGTCTGCACCGCGTACAATGCGGACTTCGACGGTGACCAGATGGCGGTGCACGTCCCGATCTCCGAGCAAGCGAAGCGCGAGGCGGGGGCGCTCATGCTCGCATCGAAGAATTTACTCAAACCCGCGACCGGGAGCCCGATCGTCACGCCGAACAAGGACATCGCGTGGGGCTGCCACCTCCTCACGATCGTGGAGCCACGCGCGCCGGAGGCCCCCTGGCGCTACTTCAGCGACCCCGATGACGCATACCTCGCGTACCTCTCGCGACGGGTTGGACTCCGCGAGCTCGTCCGCGTGCGATTCCCGAACGATCCCAAGCGCCCGGAGTGGCCGCACGGCATCGTCGAGACGACGGTCGGCCGCATCATCTTCCACCGCGTGCTCCCTCTGGGGCTCCCGTACCGGAATGAAACGATGCACTCGGGATCGCTCACGGATATCGTTCGCGTGTGCCTCGATCGGTACGGACGCGAGGAAGCGGCCACGCTCGTTGATGCGGTGAAACGGCTCGGGTTCCACTACGCGATGAAGAGCGGGTACTCGTGGGGGATGGACGATCTCCCGAACCTCCCGGAGAAGAAGGCCATCCTCGATGAGGCGCAGGCTCGGGTTGACGAAATCGAACAGCAGTACGCCGACGGGCTCCTCACCGACGAGGAACGGCACTCGCAGGTCATCCAGGTGTGGACGGACGCGAAGGAGAAGATCGTTCGACACTCGAAGGCGGTCCTCAACCCACAGGGTGCCATCGCGACGATGATTGATTCCGGCGCGCGCGGCTCGTGGACGCAGCTCACGCAGATGGTCGGCATGAAGGGGCTCGTGACGAACCCAGCTGGTGAGATCATCGAGCTCCCGGTGAAGGGGAGCTTCAAGGAGGGGCTCGATGTCATCGAGTACTTCATCTCGACGCACGGCGCGCGGAAGGGACTCACGGACACCGCGCTGAAGACCGCGAACGCCGGGTACCTCACGCGACGACTCGTGGACGTCGCGCAGGACGTCATCGTGCAAGAGGAAGACTGCGAGGACACCGAGGGGTGGGTGATGACCGCGGAGGAGAGCGAGGAGATCGGCGTACCGCTCCTCGCGCGGATCGTCGGGCGCATCACGCTCGAGGACCTGCGGCACCCAACGAGCGCCGACGTGCTCACGGCGGCCGGACAGGTCGTAACCGCGGACCACGCACGGCAGTTCAGTGGGGCGTCACTCAAGCGCGTGCGCATCCGATCAGCGCTGAGCTGCAAGCTCCGCCGTGGGGTGTGCCAGACCTGCTACGGGCTCGACCTCGCGTACAACCGCCCGGTCGACATTGGGACCGCGGTCGGCATCATCGCGGCGCAGTCCATTGGGGAGCCGGGGACACAGCTCACGATGCGCACGTTCCACACCGGTGGCGTCGCGGCCGGGCAGGACATCACGCAGGGGTTGCCGCGAGTCGAGGAACTCTTCGAGGCGCGAACGCCGAAGCGGAAGGCATTCATCGCCGAGGTGAGCGGTGTCGTGCACGTCGAGGCGCGCGAGAAAATCGTCGAGGACGCGACGGGGAAGACGATCCTCAAAGGGGTTGCCGGCCAGAAGGTCATCGCGATCACGCACGAGGACTACGAAGAGGAGGTGATGCCGTTCGCGCGCGAGGGAGACAAACCGGCGTTCAAGCCTCGCGTGGATGACGGTGAGCGCGTGAAGGCTGGCCAGGTGCTCCTGAAGTACCAGCGGGACGAGGTGACCGCGCCGGCCGACGGTCTCGTCGCGATCAAGGGAGACCACCTCATCTTCAAGCGGCCAGTCGAGAAGGTGCGGGAGACGGTCATCCCGCCGGGGTTCGTGCTCTGGGTGAAAGATGGCGACCGGGTGGAGCAGGGCGACCAGCTCACCGACGGCGCGGTGGACCCACACGAGCTCTACGCGCTGGCAGGGAAACCGGCGACCGCGCGGTACATCCTCAAGGAGGTGCAGACGATCTACACGTCCCAGGGGCAGAAGCTCAACGATAAGCACATCGAGGTGATTGTGAAGCAGCTTTTCTCCCGCGTCTCCGTGACGGATTCCGGCGACACGAACCTCCTCCCCGGCGAGATCGTCGAGCGCGCGGAATTCGAGGAAGCGAACCAACTCGCGCAGGATCAGGACAAGCAGCCGGCGGTTGGCGAGGACCTCTTCCTCGGGGTTTCGCGCGTGTCGCTCTCGACGCGATCATTCCTCTCCGCGGCGTCATTCCAGGAGACCGCGAAGGTGCTCATCAACGCCGCGATCACCGGGAAGGTGGACCGCCTCGAGGGGCTAAAGGAGAACGTCATCATCGGGCGGCTCATCCCCGCCGGCACCGGGTTCCGGTCGTACGCGGACATCACGAAAGACGCGCGGTACACGGTCGTGCCGATCGGCGAGATGGCGAAACCGGAGGGGATCGAGGGGGCGAGGAAATGGTAAGGCTGACGCCATCACGGATTCGCGGATTCTTCGCGGATAGCGCGGATACGCTGATGACGCGGATACGTGCGGTGTGTTTTTCATGTTTTCTCCCCATCCACGCCGCGTGGAGGGGGAGCGGGAGGAGAACGGCTCCCCTCTTAGGGTAAGAGGGGTTGGGGGGAGTTACCCCGCTCGTCGCATCGAAAAGGAAAGGAGCCCGGGCCGTCAGGCCTCGGGCTCCTCGCGTTCGCGTTCGTCCCCGGCGTCAGTCGTCCCATGTGTCGTTGAGACCGCAGTCTGGGCATTCCTCCGTGTCCGAACGGGGACCGGTCCGCTGCGTGGTCCCGTTCGGGTGCAGGCAGGTCCGCTGAAGCTCGCGGATTCGTTCCCGGTTTTCCCGGAGCGCGGCATCAACGCCGTCAACTTCCGCGACCAACCCTTCACGACGCTGTAGGAGCGGCTCGCATTCGGCTTCGAGCGCCGCTCGTCTGGTTCTGATCTCCTCGATCGTCATGGGTTCCTCCGAAAGAGCTTGGGTTCATGGCCAACACCGCATGGTACCACGCCGCGCCACGGTTGTCAAGCACTGGGCGATGCGGTAGGGTGGGGGTGTATGTTGAGGACCAACCATCGCCTGCGAACGACCGCCCGCAGAGATCAGCGCCTACTCGCACTCATACGCTGTGCGGTCCGCGAGGAGATGCGAGATCTCCTTGGCGATCCCGACGCCGGTTTGCGGCTGCGATCGTCTGTGAAGCGACGGATCGAACGTTCACGGGAATCCGTCCGTCGGGGGAGGATGTACACGGAGCACCAGATCATACAGGATCTCGGCCTCCGTGTACGGCCGCCGTATACTCGGAGGATGCTCGGCGCGATCTCCGGCGGTTGAGTCCTGAGGTAGCGCGGCGCATCGTCGAGCGCGTGCACTGGTTCCGCGAGCATTTTGAGGAGCAGGCACCTCAGGTGCTTGGCGGCGAGTACCCTGGCCTCTACAAACTCCGGGTAGGCGACTGGAGGGTCGTCTACGAAATTCAGTACGACGAGGGGCGAATCGTCGTGCATATCATTGACCATCGGAGCGAGGTTTACCGACATCGGTAGAAGGAAATTCTAAAATAGAACGGAGCCCCCCGATGTTCTCAGAGGGCTCCAGCGTCTCCGGATTGCTCGTCGTACACCCATCACCTCCGCAGTCGGGTGCTCAGGCGACGGGTGCGTGCGCTTCGATGAGGGACCTCAGCGCCGACTTCTCGAGGCCGAGCTCGCGCGCCCACACGCCGAAGGTGTCGTTGAGTGAGGTGGCGCGCATCTCAGCGTCGAGTTTGCCCAGGTAGAAATGGATCTTCACACCCTCACACTCTTCCCCCTCGTAGGAACGAACGAGCTGGGCGATGCGACCGCGGTGATCCCGGGTGAAGAGCACGAGGCACCGCTCCATCGCGCTTGCCCCCCTGCAGTCATCGGTCATGTCCACGACCTTCTCGGTCACGCAGCTCTTGCCGGTCACCGAATCGTAGAGTCCGCAGCGGTGCACTGCGGCGACGGGAATCACTTTTGCCATGACGTATCTCCTTTTTGCTTGCGGTGGGTTGATAGTAACGAGCGGCATGCTCCACTCCCGCTACTCTACCACCTCACCCCTCGGTTGTCAAGCGCCCTCCGGGCGCGTAGGATAAAGAGTGTATGGAGCAGTTCGAACAGCTCAACCCAATGCTTGAGGAGCATGACGTCGCGTATGCAGGCGTCTTCGGTTCGGTTGCGCGTGGGGAGGAGCGTCCGGGGAGTGACGTGGACATCCTCATCAAGTTTGAGAAACCAAA
Organism: uncultured Gammaproteobacteria bacterium; assembly: GCA_964585225.1. Classification (GTDB taxonomy): domain Bacteria; phylum Patescibacteriota; class Patescibacteriia; order JACPHY01; family JACPHY01; genus CAZPCZ01. Next base: position 3,081 of record CAZPCZ010000068.1, on the reverse strand, counting down.
ATCGCTCCTCGACATCGTACGACTCGAGCGCGAGCTTTCATCCGCGCTCGGACGCGAGGTGGATCTGGTCACCGAAGCATCGCTGAGCCCGTACATTCGGGAGGGTGTACTCCGGGATCTCCGGGTCTTCTATGGCGTACGATGAGGTGTACGTCCATCATGTCCTCGACGCGATTACTGCGATCGAGTCATTCCTCGACGACGTGGACTACGCACGTTTTACGGAAGACCTACTCATCCAGAGTGCGGTGATCCGACAAATTGAAATCATTGGCGAGGCGGCCAGGAATATCTCGGATGGCTATCGAGCGCAGCACGCCGATATCCCATGGCGCGATATCGTCGGCATGCGGAGCAAGCTCATCCACGAGTACTTCGGGGTGGACCTCGAAGCGGTGTGGAAGACGGCGAGGGAAGACATCGTCCAGCTCCGACGAGCGCTCACGTCATGAGGAAGAAATGGAAAGGAGCCCTCCGATGGCCATCGGGGGGCTCCTCGCGCGCGATTGTCAGGCGACGTGGGACACGGCACGCTGGAGACGCATGCTCTCCATCGTGATTCCCGCCTTCGCCAAGGCTTCGGCGGGCAAGCCTCCCCATGTTGTCTATTGTTATTCCAGTATTTAATGAGGTTTCTTCTCTCCAGGAGCTCCATGCGGAGATCCACTGGGCGTTCGCGTACCAGCGCTCCGGCAATTTCTCCCCCTCCATTCTGGAGGGGGAGAGAGAGGGGGAGGGCAATTCCCTCGAGTTCGTTTTCGTCGACGATGGATCAACCGATCGCTCATGGGAGGTGCTCGCAGAGCTCGCGGTGAAAGATCCACGGGTAGTGCTCGTGCGCCTACGTCGGAACTCTGGGAAGTCCATCGCGTATGCCGCCGGTTTCCGTGTGGCGCGTGGCGAGGTCATCGCGACGCTCGACGCGGATCTTCAGGATGATCCCAAGGAGCTCCCGAAACTCCTCGGGAGGTTACGAATGACGAATGCGACCGAATCTTCGAATCTCACGAATCGTACGAATTTGTATGATTCGAAAGATTCGCAGGATTCGTATCGTGATTCGCAATGCGCATCTGACCTCGTTGTCGGCTGGAAGTACGAGCGGCAGGACCCCGGCGTGAAGGTGTGGTCCTCGCGGTGTTTCAACGCGGTCCTCGGATGGATGTGCGGGACACGGCTTCATGATCAGAACTGCGGAATGCGCGTCCTCCGACGGGAGGTCGCCGACGCGCTCCACCTGCGCGGTGATCTCTACCGCATGATCCCGACGCTCGCGGCGATGGCCGGGTTCCGCGTCACCGAGGTACCCATTCGTCACCGTCCGCGGCGGTTCGGGGTGTCGAAGTACGGCCGAACCGGACTCCGTCGGACGCTCCGAGGGTTCTTCGACCTCCTGACGATCACGTTTCTCCGCCGCTTCCGCAGCCGACCGCTCCACTTTTTCGGCGCGATCGGCGGCGTGCTCCTCCTCATCGGGTTCACGATCAATGCGTACCTCACCGTCCTCTGGTTGTCCGGTCAGAAAATTGGGGACCGTCCGCTCTTGTTGCTCGGCGTGCTGCTCATCCTCGTTGGCGTCCAGTTTTTCTCCACCGGATTCCTCGCCGACCTCGTCGTCGCGGGACGGGAGCGTTCCGACACACTCCCGATTGCGGAGGTGCGTCGATCGCCGTGACAGCAATGATCCGCCAGGCGGATGGCCTGGCGGATCGTGTCGAGGATGGTGCGGTCAGGAGAGGTGTTGCGCGGGGATGTTCCGTTCCTCCTCGAAGGTGACCGGCATGTACCCGACGATCACCATTCCCTCCGAGCAGGTGAGGACGTGTTCCTCGTTCGGCTCGAACATGAACATGACCGGTGCGCTGAGCGACTGCTCCTGCGTGCCCCCGGTCGGCGTCCACGTCCGGACGATGCAGGATCCCGCCACGAGGAAGAATCCCTCGAAGTGTGGGTGGGAGTGGTTCCCTAACCGGACCCCCGCCCGCTTCGTGACGAGCACCTTCGCCTCTGCCGCCCTCGGGAATTCCGAAGGCGGACGGAATGCCGTGAGGTCACGGCGTTCGTCGCTGTGGCGGTCCGCTACCGGAAAGATCCTCACTGTTTACCTCCTCGCTGAGGGTACAGTACATTGTGTACACAGCGAATGCGACGTGTCAAGGTATGCTCGACGCCGCGATCACGTACATCCGATCCTGGGACTTCTGGGTGTGGTTCGGGTTCATCGCCCAGGCGTTCTTCTTCGGCCGGTTCGCCGTGCAATGGTGGGCGACCGAGCGCGCCCGACGCGTGGTCATCCCCGGCACATTCTGGTGGTTCTCGCTCGTCGGCGGCGTGCTGATTCTGATCTACTCGATCGTGCGCAAGGACCCCGTGTTCATTGCGGGGTCCGCGCTCGCGCTCGTGATCTACGCTCGGAATACGTACTTTCACCATCGTGGGGAGCATCGGCGGGAGCTCGCGGACGCGGAGCGCGAGGCGGCGTGACTGCTCACCGTCGCTCCCACAGCGTGAAATCGTCAAACGTGCGCGGGTCGCTGACCATCTGGCGGAGCTCCTCCGGGAGCTCCGTTTCTCGTTGAGTGAGGAGGAACCCACGCGTGCGTTCGCGGAGCATGGAGAGCGTTCGAGTGACATCTTGTTGTCCGTCGAGGACGCGAACATCGCCGGAGAGCGTGGTCCGCAGGATGAAGTACCCCGCGGGGTGCTGCTTGTAGTCGAGGTCGTAGCTCACGAGCGTGCCGCCAGTTTCGTGGATGACTGCCGCGATCGGCGCGAACGGGTTCGGGGGTTCGCTCTTGAGGAGATGCCGAGCGGTGACCGCGAGGCCGGAGCCGATGATGAACACCATCATACCGATCGATAGCGTACGCCCGAGGAACGGCCGACGGCGCACCGTGTACTCGCGGGCAATGAAGCGCGCTGCAGCGGTGAGGAACGGAACGGTGAGCATAATCGTCGCCGGATAGAGCGGGAGGAGGTACCAGTCGAATTTCGTCCGTACGAGCGTGAAGAGCGCGAAGCCGAGGAGGAACCACGTCAGCAATAGGTGCGCCGTGTGCGCCTCCATATCGTTCTTCGGTT
>CAZPCZ010000067.1:6306-7763 GCA_964585225.1 uncultured Gammaproteobacteria bacterium | reverse complement strand
CAGATCTGGCTGCTCGTGCGGAACTCCTCCTGGGCGCGCTTGCGCTCGTGAGGATTCATGCCGCCGTGGATTTCGCACGTCGAGTAGCCCCACTGCGCCAGGTGTTCCCGGAGGTAGGTCAGGGTGTCGCGATGCTCCGTGAAGATGAGGAGCTTGCCCCGGCCGTCTGACAGCTCGTGGAACTCGGCCTTCGCGAGGCACTCGCGGAGAGCGGCGAGCTTCGAGTCCGCCGCGTGATCGCGAACGCGTCGCGCCTGCGCGCTCAGATCCTGGAGGGCCGCGATCTCGGCGCGGAGCTGGTCGAGTTCGACGGCCTCGGTGAATTCGTCGACCAGCCGGTCGCGGGCAGCGTCATCGAGGTCGTCCTCGTCCTGCTCGGCATCCGCGAGACGGCCCTGAAGCTGCGCGAGACGCCGCGCCCGCTGCGCGGGCGGCAAATCCTCAAGCTCCTTCAGAAGAGCTTGCTGGCGTTCGAGGCGTCTTCGGATCGACTCCGAGATGGCTCGGGTAGAGCTTGCAAGACGCCGTTGGAAAACCGTCCTGGCAAGGGCCACGCTCTGCTTCTTGCGGCCGCTTGCCTGCGGGAGGAATTCGTTGATGTAGGCCGTCACCGCCTTGTAGAGGTCGTACTCCTCCCGGTTCAGGCGAAAGGTCATCGTGTGGGCGTGGCGGTCCGGGAAAAGCCGACCGCCGTTGAGGTCCTGGAGATCTTCCTTAAGTCGCCGGAGCGCCCACGGGCAATCGGGTCCGAGGCGAAGAACGTCGCGACGGATTTCGCTCGCCTTCTCGCCGACGCGGTGGGGCTCGGGGAAGATGTCTGGATCGAGGAGCCGCACGAAGTGCGCGAAGCGGTCATCGTCTCCGTGGTGCGGCGTGGCCGTCAGCAACAGGAGGTTGTCGGCCTGCAAGGCGAGTTTCTCGGCGAGCTGGTAGCGCCTCGTCTTCTCCGCTTCGTCGCCGCGGCCCGACGAACGCTTGGTATAGGCGCTGCACTTGTGCGCCTCGTCGATGATGATGAGGTCCCACCGCTGCTGCCAGACGCGCTCGCGAACGTCGTCCTGCTTCGCGTAGTCGAGGGAGGCGATGACCTGCGTGGACCGCTGCCAGGGGTTCACAAGCTGCTGCTGGTCCACCGCCGAGAAGATGATGTCGAACGGTTCCCCGAACCACCGCAAGAGCTCGTCCTGCCACTGGATCGTGAGCGGAGCCGGGCACAGCACGAGAATGCGCTCGATCGCCTCGCGGAGCTTCATCTCCTTGAGAAGCAGGCCGGCCATGATCGTCTTGCCGGCTCCGGGATCGTCCGCGAGCAGGAAGCGCAACCGGGGCTGCGGGAGCATCTTCAGGTACACGGCCTCGATCTGGTGTGGAAGAGTGCGGATACCGGAGAGGCTCACGGCGAAGTGGCGGTCGTGGGCGTAGGCGAGCCGGATGCGAGCGGACTCGATGAGGAGGCG
>CAZPCZ010000067.1:0-6206 GCA_964585225.1 uncultured Gammaproteobacteria bacterium | reverse complement strand
AGTGGCGGTCGTGGGCGTAGGCGAGCCGGATGCGAGCGGACTCGATGAGGAGGCGGACCTTCTCGGCGTCGGCGGGGCGGACTCGGCTCGCGGCGGCCACCGCCTGGCCGAAGAGCGCCGCAGCCTCGTCACGCGATAGTATCGCCTCGTCCGGGGTGCCGTTCAGAAGGCGGACGCGGCACTCGTAGCCCGCGCCGATAGGCCGGACCGCTTCCAACACCACCGGCTCCGGGAAGTGTCCCGGTAGGCTCACCCTTTGGCCGATGGGGAAGTGGTTCTCGGTAGTCTCCATCACGGTTCGCTCGGTCATCGCCGCTTTCGCGGCTGGGGAACAGGGGCCGCGTGCCCTCCGGCCGCCCCGCCGGTTCGCACCCAGCCGTCCACCTCATCCTTTTTGAACTTCCAAAGCTTCCCGACTCGGTGCGCGGGCAACCCACGGCCTTCGATCTATCGATAGATGCTTGCCTTAACGACCCCGAGGTAGCCGGCGATCTCGTCCACGGAGAGCCAGCGATCCTCAGCCATGCCTGTGATCCGAGAAACAAGGTTGCGATGCGAGCGGGCGGCCACGGTGCGCGAGAGTATATCAAGGTGCGCGAGGGGCTACCAGCAGAATGCGGGGGCGCCGCGGCCGGCCAGTAGTGACGCCGCTGCGGTCCGGGGGCGGTCGCGGGCTGCAGTGATCATCCACGGCCCTGCAAAGAGCGTCAGGCTCGCGCGCTGCATTATAATATGTAAGTTATAAAATGAGGAAAAGTGCAGACGTCTGCACTTACGTAAGGTAGGTTGGACACGTGGATCGTCCAGAGCGTCAACGCAACAGGGCATCTACCTGCCGGTCAATGGCTTCCGTCTCCGATTTTGAGTAGCGAAAAGTCAAGAAGCGGCGGTTGATTTCGGCCGGATCCAAGTCCCATGCCTTCAGCGTGTCCTTCGGGCAGTCGGCCTCAACCAATACGCCCTCGTCCGCACACCGGTAGAAACTCAGCGGGATTTCGGCCTTCTGGGCCCAGAGGAGAATCGCCCGCAGCCTTCCCGTGCGCTTCGTCCGGTAGAATCCGCGCGTGACGAGGGTCGCCACTGCTCGTATGGCCGTCGCCGTCTTCATGCTGGCGCACCCGACGCCGGTGACGCAAGTCCCTCCCTCCCCCCAGACCCCCCTCCCTCCCGGGTGCTCGGCCTTCGGCCTCGCACGCCCCCGGCCGCTAACACCACTCATCTCGGTTGGCGGATCGGAGGTCATCCGTCGATAATCTTCAGCGCCTGGTGCATCTCTGGGGACGCCTCAAACAGCGACCAACTGGAACCGAGATGGCCAAGCACATAGGAGAACGGGTCGCCACGATGGCGGCGGACACGATCCGCGCGGACGGACCACTTGCTGGTCCCAAGGAGGCCCGGCCTCTTCGCCGACTTTTCGAGTTCCTCCGGATCGAGCCTTGTGCGAAAGAAACCATGCGCGTGGAATCTACCCCGTTGATCCGGGTTCGGGGCAACGACGTAGATCCAAAGCTGCGTGAAGAGCCCGTGATCCAGGCGTGTGAGGGCTGACTCGAGAATCCGCTTCGTAACATCAAGGAGGCGCTCGGCTCGCATCCGCCGAACCGGCGCGAAGGAAAAGTAGATCCAACCGGCATCGACGACCAAGGATGAAACGATCTCGATGATCTTCAGGATGTCTGAGGGCGCGTAGCCCTGAATGGCTGAGGGACCAAGGGTTGAGCCCGTCCGAGTAGTGCTCACCAGCGACACCTCTTCTAAAGTCCCCAAGTCCCCTGAGTTTTGGGGAACTGCGCCTTCCCCCACTCGGCGACTGCCAAGGGCCGCCCCGAGTCAAGGCTACGACTCAAGAACTGCGGGCTCGCTCCCTTTGCTCACACCGGGGGTGGTCGATGCGTGCGGTACACTTGGCCGCGGCCCGCGCATGAAGAGAGAAATCTATCACTTAACACTTGAAATTGCAAATAATAATGATATGCTATATAAGATGAGATTAATCGACACCGACGAGATCCTGAAACGGACTGGCATCTCGCGCGCTAGGTTTCGCGATTGGATACGCCGGGGCAAGCTTCCGCGCCCAGCGCGGAGGGAATACCTAGGACAGGGATTGGGGAGCCGGTGCTACTACGGCGCCTCGGTTGTCGACCGAATCGACTGGATTCTACAGGAACGAAAGAAAGGGAAGCCGATCTCCTCAGTCCCTGACTTTCCCAAATCGCCTAGCCCAAGCAAGACCCAGCCGGTGGAGAGGTCCACGGAGCGACCCACCCAGAATCCCACGCTGGAGCAGTTGGTAGTGTTGATCCATAAGCGTCACCCCGACCATCACCGGGACGAAATCCGGAGGTGGCTCGATGTCTTCTTGGCTGCCAATCGGTCTACACCAGTCGGCTGGGAGATCGAAGAAAAATCACCGGGTCAGCTGACATGCCACTTCCCTGACAACCTCGCGTCGGATGGCTTCTTGAGTCTCTTCGACCTTTTGCTGAGTGCCAAGGCCCGTGGCGTACACCTCCACGAACTATTGGGTTGGTATCAGATGCACCGCGCCAAGTACGTCCTGGAAGACACCCGGTGCGGGGTTGAACTTGCGGCGGGCCTGCAGGACGACGAGACCAAAGAACTCGTCGCAAACACTCACGTTCATCATCGCGGCGGTGAACTGCGGGCGGCCGTTGCCCTCTTGACCGAGGAGGAGAACCGACTGCCGACTCAGCTTCGGAACCAAGTACCTCCCCTTGGTCCCCATCCTAGACCGTCGCGCGAACTGGAGGCTGGGTAGGAGAAACCACGAACCGCGCCAATTCGCTTCGTGACCATGCGACTCCGAATTTCGTACGGTCCTCGACCGTGTCTCAGATTTTTTGGGAGGCGGTGCCCCACGTGGGCGCGGCCAGAATGATGATCCGCCTCAGTGACACTGACCCGAGCGGTGCAGGCCGCGCCGTTACGGGTGTGCGCCGACCCGACGAGTAGCTCGCCTGTGTCGGGTCCTTGTGTAGCGATCGGCGACCTTCGGCCGGCAGGCTGCTGGCGGCGATTCTACACAGGGCCGTGCGATGGGCGAGACGCAGTACCGCGAAGTTGCGCGAGTCGGAGATCCATCGGATCGCGATCAGGCGGCGCGGGCGCGGGTCGAGAGGTCGCATCTGCAATTCCTGGCCCGCCTGATGGCGAAGGAGATCGTCGAGCAGATGGTTCCCGAGAATGAGGAGGGGCGTGACCGGCAGACGTCTGCAGCGACGCCCCCCCTGACGGAGAAGGTGGGATGAAGGATCTCGTACTCTTCCTACTGCGTTTCTCGATCGAGGAACAGAAAGGCGGCTATTCGTTCGCGTACCAGGAAGGTGGTTGCACGGCCTTCGAGTCACATACCCCCTACGCCGATGGGCGTGCGAGACATGTCATGGTCTTGAAGGACGAGGCCGTGAGCGGCACCCTCGTGTCGGAGCGCCCCGCAGTAAAGCAGGCCCTTGAACTGGCGGCGCAGGGACGCGTCGCACGAGTGGTGGTGTGGCGGTTCGACCGGCTCGGCCGCGACGAGGCGGAGACATTCGTCGCGATCAAGGAGTTCGAGAGCTACGGGGTGGAAGTCCTCTCGGCGACGGAAGCCAACGACCGGATCGTTCGCGGCATCCAGGTCGTGTTAAGCGCCGAGGAGCAGAGGAAGATTTCTGCCCGCACGCGCGCGGCGCTGCGGCAGATCGCCCACGAGAACTTTCCCACCGGCGGGCCCGTGCCGGTCGGTCTCATCGATGAGAAAGTTGCCGATCCGAAGGGACGCCGCGACAAAAAGGGTGTCCTCAAGCTGCGGACGAAGTATGCGCGCGATCCGAAGTTCGCCCCGATCGTCGAGGAGTTGTTCCGGCTGGCAGGCGACGCGCGGAACGATAGAGCGATTGCGTGGCTGTTCAATGAGAAGGGCTACCCGTCGCCGGGGAATCGCGGCCGCGGGTGGGGCACAAGCACGATCAGGGCGATTCGCACGAACGAGGTCTACAAGGGCACGCTGGTACACGGTCGCCACCGTTTTGTCCGAAAGAAGAACGGCAAGCGAGTTCCCGTCGAAGCTCCGAGGCAGGAGTGGATCGTGATCGAGAACTGTCCGAACATCGAGCCGCTCGTCAGCCCGGAAGTCTGGGCGAAGGCGCAACACACCGGTCACGGGGGCGGCGGCCGCGGCCCGAACCGGAAGTACGCGCTGAGCGGGCTTGTCAAGTGCGGCGAATGTGGGGGCTCGATGCACGCGTCCGCCTCCTGCCGGAAGAAGAACGGCAAGAACTACAGGTATCTCCGGCTCAGGTGCGGCTGGGGCAAGGACCGCGGGCCCGCGATCTGTCCCAGTGAGAGGGTTTTTCACTATGACGGCGTGATGGACGCGGTCGTCGACATCCTTCATCAGGATCTCTTCAGTTGGGAAAACATCGACGCGCTCGTGGGCATGGTCGTGGAGGAGCTGGCGTACGCTGTCGCCGCGCGCAATTCCAACCGGACGGAGGTCGAGGATGAACTCCGCAAGACCGAGGAGAGGCTTTCCAAGATCGTCGAGGCGATCGAACTGGCGCAGGAGCGGCTGGAGATTCTCTTGGAAAGGGTCAAGGCGCACCAGACCAAGATCGCCGCGCTGCGGAGTCAGCTCTGCGAACAGCCGGCGGCGGCCGAGGTGCCCGACGCCGACGACGTACGGCGCCGCGTGACGGGCTACGTCGGCAAGATGGCGGACCTCCTGAAGAGCGGCAACCCGGCTGAGGTGCAGGCGGAGCTGAAGCGGCACTTCAGAGAGATTCGGTTGTTCAAGGACGGCAGGCTGCGCGCCGAGGGCACCCTGGAGGGTTTGCTCCAGGGCGCCTCGGTCGTGCGCAATTTTAGTAGCGGGGGGGGGATTTGAACCCCCGACCTCCGGGTTATGAGCCCGACGAGCTACCAGGCTGCTCCACCCCGCGGCGAGGGCGACATTATGGTCCCGCCTCAGGAACGACGTCAACCATTTTCTTGGCGCAGCCGCGAGCCTATCGTCTCCGCAACTCCGGCTCGCCAATCCGCCCTGAATCCCGGGGCGACTGCGACATCGGACGTTCGAGATCCGCGATCGACCGCCAGAACGGACTTCGCGCCTTCGGATCCGGTCTCTATTCATCGTGACCGCCGCGACGCCTTTCAGTATAAGGGTCGCGTGTCGCTCCTGCAGGCCGAAGCCCTCGCTTTCCGATACGGAGACCGCCCCGTGCTCGAGAACGTCTCGTTCCGCCTCTCGGCCGGGGAGTGGCTGGGCGTCCTCGGTCCGAACGGCGCCGGAAAAACGACGCTCGTACGCCTCCTCTGCCGTATCCTCCGCCCCACCGCAGGTCGCGTGCTGCTCGAAGGGGAGGAGTCGGAGCGACGCCCGCTTCGGCACACCGCGCGCCGAATCGCGCACGTGCCGCAAGAGACGTCCTGGGAATTCGACTTCACCTGCCGCGAAGTCGTCTCCATGGGACGCTATCCCCATCTCGGCCTCCTCCGGCCCGAGGGCCCGGCCGACCGGCGCGCGATCGAGGAGGCGATGCGGCGAACGGAAACCTGGGAGTTCCGCGACCGAAGCGTGCGCGACCTCTCCGGGGGCGAGCGGCAGCGCGTCCTGCTCGCGCGCGCCCTCGCCCAAGAGACTCCCGTGCTCGTTCTCGACGAGCCCACCGCCCACCTCGACCTCCGACATCAAACGGAGATCTTCGCGCATCTCCGATCCCTCGTCGCTTCGGGAAGCCACGCCGTACTCTCGACCTTCCACGACATCGCTCAGGCGGCGGCCCACGCCTCGCGACTCCTCGTGCTCGACCGGGGACGCGTCGCCGCGGAAGGCCCCGCCGAACAAGTGATCACTCCCGCTTGCCTCCGCGAGGTGTTCGGCGTCGAGGCCTTCGTCGCAAGACATCCGGAGACCGGATCATGGATCGTACAGCCGCGCTGATCCTCCTCGCCGCTCTGGGTGGAGCGATCTACGCCTTCCAGAGCCGAGAGCGCGGGAGGTCCCCGGACGGTCCGTTGGCCTACGCCGACGCGCGCGGCCGGGAAATACGTCCCCCCGCCCCCGCCCGCCGCATCGTCTCCCTCATTCCGAGCCACACCGAACTGGTGTTCGAGGCCGGCGCCGGCGATCTCCTGGTCGGAGTCTCGCGAGCGTGCGATTTCCCGCCGGAAGCCGCGAGCGTCCCCAAGATCGGCGA
>CAZPCZ010000066.1:0-7781 GCA_964585225.1 uncultured Gammaproteobacteria bacterium | reverse complement strand
TGCCCCGGACCTTCAACCCGTGTTTCGTCGCGCCGCCCTCGCGCAGTGCGAACCACCGCTGCTGCGCGTTCCACAGGCGGTCGTGCACGGCCTGCTTCAGTTCCTCCAAGCCCATCGGTCTCCTCCTCTCGTGATGGAGTATCTCCGGTCTCACCACCCGACGCGCCCTTCGTTGTTCGCGCGATTTCGTTGTTCAGCGCCGAATTCGCCTCCGCGAATCCGGCGCTGAACAACGAAATCGCGCGAACAACGAAGAGCGCATCGAGGGTGAGAAGAGCCTGGAGGTTCCATCACAACGAAGGAGGGTCGGCATGGGCTTGAAGCAGGAGCTTCATGATCGGTTGTGGCGCGCGTTCCAGCGCTGGCAGGAGCTGCGCGCCACCGGCGTGACCAAGAGGGAGTTGAAGCTGCGAGGGCTCCGAGATTGTGGAGATCCGAATCGCTACACCCGTCCGCTGATCTTCTCCGCGAACACCCTTCGCTCCTACAAGCCGGTGCTCAAGGACTTCGTCGAGTTCGCACAGGGGCGCGGTGTCGAACGGCTCGAGGACATCGGCAAGGCCGAGTTCCGGGACCTCATGGACCGGGCGATCGAGCGGGGTCTCGCCGGAAGGACGCTTCAGCGGATGTCGAGCGCCCTGGTCAAACTGGGGTGCCTCCTCGGACGGTCGGAGAGCTTCATCGTTCTAGGTAGGCGCTACAGCCGCCGGATTCGCGATCTTGTCGCAGGTGGCAAAGTCACTGGCCCCACCCGTGCGACGCCGTCCCCCGACGTGGCAAGGCGGGCGATCGAATTCCTGCGGGCGTGGGACGCCCGGCACTTCGATCGCACGGAGGAGCCTCGGGCCTACCACCTCGCTGCGCGGCTTCAGCTCGAGACCTCGTGCCGCAGCATCTCAGCCACGACCCGGGTGACCGCGGGATCGCTGCAGGCCCCGAATAGGATCACCCTGTCGGCGAAAGGCGGACGCCTCGAGGAGCACCTCCTGTCGCCGGAACTCCACCAACTGCTGTCGCTCTTTCTCCGGACGTATGGCGGCAGGCTTGCGGATCGAGATGGATACCGCGCGGCCTGGAAGCGCGCCATCGAAGCAGCGGGGGGGCGGGTGACCGGCACCCATGGCCTTCGACGTCTGTCGGCGCAGGGGTTCTACGCGCGGCAATATCGCGCCGCAATCGGCGCAGGACTATCGTCCGCGGCGGCGGCTGAGCGCGCCGCAGGTGACGCGATCGAACGCCTCGGTCACGGCCGCGATCGCGCGGACCACCGGCGAGCCTACTTGCGATGGTAGAGATTTCCGACGGGGGAGGCTACGGCTGGGGCGCAGAATGGGGCGGGGCCGGGGGCATGAGGGCGGGGTGGTTTGCCTGAAGCCACTTCTCCACGCGGTCGCAAAACGCCCTCGCTTGCACCAGGAGATCCTGAGCCTCCTTTTCGCTCGCGCGCGTGGGAGCGGAATAGGTCATCGTGTTTCTCTTGCGTCGGCAGCTGTCGAAGTAGGAGGCCGAAGCCCTCTCGCTCGGCAAGGCCAATGGGAGCGCCTCGAAGAGCGTCGCGTGATGTCCCTCTCCCCGAGGCCGATAGCCGGCGGCGTGCACGACACTGGAGGCCAGACAGAGGAGCGAATTGTACGCGATCATGTACCGCCAGTCGATTGACAATCCCGGGACCTGCGCATCGCTGAAACTTCGGCGAGCCATCTCCAGGAGATTCTGGATTTCATCACGGGTGGCCTTGTGAGGCTGCAGTCTTCGCGCCTTCACCAAGTCGGTTAAGTTCATCTTGCCCCCCAAGCAGGAAGATCTTCGGTCCGGCAACGACGCGAGTAAGGAAATCCTCGCGAGCACCGATGCGCCTGCGAAATTCCTCCTCGGGCATGACGATCGAACTTTCCGGACGGAAGTCGAGCGTGAGACGACTTCCGGCCACCACGCGAAGCCACTCCTCCGTGGAGATGGACCCGATGACGATGATGTCGATGTCGCTCTTGCGATCCTCTCCCGCCTTGGCGAAGGAGCCGAAGACGAACGCGCATCGGATCTTCGTGAAGGGGGGCTTCTTCAACCGCTCGACACGGGAACCCAGAAGGAGCGTCTTGAGGAGGATTGCCTTCACTTCCGGGTAGAGCGGATGTTCCGGGTTTGCCCGGAAGAAGCGCCGCCGTTTCGAAGCACCTGCGCGCTTCAGGAGGCCGAACCGGACCAGCTTCGCCACTTCCCGTTGGACCGCCTTCACCGGCAAGCGTTCGAGTCTCGCCACCTCGCCCTGGTACAGCCGGTCCTGCGTGTTCAGCAGAAACCGCGCCAGCACCCGGGCGCGCGCCTCGGAGGTGAAGAGGACCTTGAGCTCCTTCAGATGCGCCGACATCTTGTCTCAGAGTATTACGACAAGATGTATCTACAGTCAACGACAACTTGTCACTACTCTTGCGTCCCGAGTTTCCCCTCGCGGACCCTTTGTGAGGAATGACGTGCTCGCCACACAGCCAGAAGCGGGAGTGTTGTCAGTCGACCGCGCGTTCTTGGGCGCCCACCAGGCGCGTAGCCATTGAGGCGATTTCGATCAGGTTCGCTAGCATGGACGTCCCCATCCGGCTCTATAGACTGGCCGCTTTCTCTCTCAACCGAGGCTGGGACAGGGTCATCGCCTACCAACCATGGCGAGCACTTCACCGCATGCAACGACGGCCCGCATGAGACGGTCCTGGTCGACCTCTCGGACATGGGCAATCTCGTTGCGAACTGGCGCGATCTGTCCGATGGCGGCTTGGAGCCGCTGCTTCAAGTCCCCTGCGCCGCCAAGGCGGCGACTCGCATGCGGCCAGGCTTCGTTGGCAAAGAGGAGCGGCGGTAGTTGGCCAAGGTAGAGATAGTCCACGATGCTGAGCGGCTCGGCTCCGGCGGGCCGCGCGCGGAGGGACCGACTCAAGACCTCGCGCTCACGCTCCGGCAACGTGGCCTCGATCTTCTGCGCTGCCCGATCGCCAAACGATGCGACATATACCTCGCGGACGACTCCTCGCAGGGCACGTTCCGTTTCCGTGATTCGCTGCCAGACCACCTCAGAGCCGGACAGAAACCACGGCGGGGTCACGGGTTGGGCTTCGGCCTCCCCGCCCAGCTTCCGAAAAGCAACGCGGATGATCTCGGCCATCCGGCGCCGTCGCTCGCTCAAAAACGTCTCGTACTCCATCGCCTCCCAACCGATCGGGAGGGCGTGTTCGGCGCACATCCGGCCCCATACGTCGTCGCTGATACCGAGCTTCTGCCTCACCTTGGGGACATACTCTGCAGGGCCGCGACCACCGATCACGTTGTTTTCGTGCCACCCGACGTCCGCAAGGTTTGCGACCTGGTTGACTCGTCGGCGGTCTCGGATCGCGCGGCCATGAAGGAACGCCTCCGGGAACAAGTGGTGGGATTCACTCGCTGCCCGGCCGCCCTGGGAGGGCGGGTCCAGCAGGTTCTGGAGGATCTGGTCTCCGAACAGGGCTCGCGCCCCGAGGACAACCTGCGCAGCACGAAAGGCGAGAGCGGCCGGTGCTCTGCCCTTCTGGGTCTCCAAGTTGGCCACGAGCGTGCGCGTCCAATAGTCGCCTGTGATCGTCTCGCCCATTGCGTCGTCGAGTGCTCGCACGAAGGCGTCTCCGTTTCCGGTCGACGCGTCGCCGGCGCACGTCAGATCCTGCTCGAAGACGGTCTCGGACGATCCGGAATAGCGCGCCGTGAGCAGCGTTGCGAAGACCCACCGCGCGATCACCTCATCGAGCTTGTTCTTCGGCACACCGACACGGCGACCGCGGATGTAGAACGCATAGGCATTCACAACCGCGTTCTTGGAGGCGATTAGCCCCTGGTTCACGAACCCTGCGTGCTTCACGCGAAGGCCGAAGTCGCGCCAAGGCGTGAGCTCCACGCATTCCTGCGCCGCCCTATCGAGCTCGTCGAGGCGCTTGCTGCGGCCCGCCGCATCAGCCTCTCCCGTGGTCGGATCGATGCCGCGCAACGAGCGGTAAATGGCCTTCATCCGCGCGCGCCCAAAGGCCACCGCGCAGGCTGCCCGGAGGAGCTGCTGTGTGTCCAACGCGACCAGCGATCCGTCGGACATCGCACGGGCCCGCTCCTCGATCCGATCGCGCAGTGGCCCATGGAACACCGAGAGCAATGTGAGAACGAAATCGGCCTGGCCGAGCCGCGTGCCTTGATTGTTGATGCGGACGAAGATTTCGGCGACATCTTCCTCCGTCGCCGCATCGTCCTGAACGGCGGCGGTCTTACGGATGTCCACCGTGGGGAACTTGTAGTCGCTCAACGCGTGCGCACGTTCGAGATTGAGCTCGACCGCCTCCGCGTACCTCTCGTCGACAACGCGCCCCCTGTCTTGCAGCGCGTTCAGGAGATCAGTCCGTATCTGGCGCCTCGTACGTTTTCCCGTCCACAGCTCGGTGACGTCCGGAAGAAACTCGGGGTCGTTGCGGATCGCCGCGTCCGCAACTTCGAAGCGTCCATCGCGTGGACGAAATGCGATCGCGATCCTCCGCTTCTCGCCATCCTTGCCAATGACCTCCTGCCCACGCATCACCGCATATAGAGACGTCAGCCTCTGCTGACCGTCGATCACAAGGGTTGTAGCCCGAAGGCCCGGTCTGTCCACACCAAGTGCGCGAGCTTCCTTCTCGTGGGGGGTATGCCACAGTACCAGGGTTCCAACGGGAAAGCCCAAGAACAGGGAGTCCAGCAGGTCTCGGATCTTCGTGTCCTCCCACACGAACGGGCGCTGCAGGTCGGGCAGGGCGATGGCCGCACGCTCAGGATCGATGTCGCTGATGAGGGAAGCGATTGAGCGCTGGCCATGCTCGAAGATCGGTGCCCTGCCACGAATTCGAGGTTCGCGGGACAGGGCGGAGTCATCTTCGTCCGACTCGTCGTCCTCCTGCTCGGCGTCGGCAGACAGTGCCACAGGCACAGGCTGCGGCAGATCCCGTCCGACAACGGTGGCCACGTACGAGACGGCCTCGGGCGCATGGTCCTCAAGGCTCACCGCTCGCCGCACTCGCGCCACGGCCAGATCCACGAAGCTGTTCAACCCCTCCTGGAGCAGGCGGAGTGCGTCTCCCGCGTGCTCGACCGGGAATGTCAAGAGCACCGCGCCCGGGATCTTCTTGAACTCGTCGTCGTCCTCGGGCTCGGCTCCAATCGAAGCCCGCACTTCCTCGGCGACAGGTCCGATGATGCTGACTTGCACTCTCGACCGCGTGACCTTGCAGGCGAGAAGCCGGCCCGCCATCAACGCAAGACCGCGCGGAGTCTCCTTCACATACCACGCGTCCGCGCGCTCCTCGTCGGCGTTCTCGATGGCGAACGCAAGCAAGGCGAGCGCAGAGCGCCGCGTTTCCTCGTTCGGGATCGAGCGCTCGAGCTTCTCGCGGATCCTCTCCTCCACTCCTTCACGAGGCGTCCACGCATCGGCTGTATAGTCGTACGTCGCCGGTGGCTCCTCGTCTTCTCCTCCAGTTGCAGCTTTCGCGCCCCGGAACTCCTGCATCTCTTCAAACCGACTTTCCAGGAACGCGACGTCGATGGAAGCGGGATTGCCCTCAAGCACCGCGCGCCCGCGATCGGTAATCCGGAAACGGCCCTTACCAACCGGCTGAAGGAGGACCGCCTTCCTGAGGTAGGTCGTTGTCCATGCCACGCGGTTGTAGAGGCGCGTCTGGCCGCTTCGCAGAATCTGTGCGCGATCGTCCTCGGTAAGATGGAACTCCTGGGCGAGTCGCTCGACCACCTCTGCGAGGCTGTGTTCCTCTCCGTCGGCGGTCAGCTTCAGCAACGGCAGCATGAAGCTCTGGAAGTCGGGAACAGCCATGTGGACCTCCGGTCTCGTGCAAAACAAGCGATCGCCGTCGCGCGCGTTTACGCCTGGCTCTCGGCCATCGTGGTCGGAGCCGCAGGCCCTCGCATCGATCTAACGCCGTCGAATCCTATTGCGCGGGCTGGCCACGATGAGAACGACGACGACCACGATGGGTCCCCGGGCCAGAACCGCCGGTGCCTGGTAGCCAAGCGATTCGCCGCCTCCGGTCGAAACGACGACAAGGGCACCCTATCCCGCAATGGACGCCTCGATGACCTGGAGTTGGACAGCGCGAACGTGGGGAAATCCCCAGATCTTTCGTACGACTTCTTGAATCGTGTTCGCCGGAGCATGATGGCGGACATCGTAGACACTCGTGTCTGCTCTGTCCATGGGAAGAACCCAAGGGCGAAGGGAAGGGCATGGCGTCCGCGCGGAAGGGAAGGGGGAGGCGACACCGCTGGCGCCGAAGGGGAAGGGACTTTCGCCGGCTTTCCGCTGAGCCCGAGGTGATCAGGTCCCGCGGACGGACTCGGGACAGGCCCCTGGAAATCCCGGAGCTTTCTCACTTTTCTTTTCCAACCCTCTTCCCACTCGGCCTCTCCGCGTGCCTTCACGGGTAGAGGCTTGCAACGATGTGGACTTTCTTTTTCGAACCCCTTCCGATTTGGGGGGTCAAGGTGCCCTTTGGAGTAGAGGGACGGAATGCGCCCCCAGAGATCCCCAATGCCGATTCTCTCACGAATCGAGGTTTTCAACATGGAACAAGCCACCCGCTACCGCCAGCCGGACGAACTCGATCCGCCGAAGGATGGGCTCTGGCACGACTTCCTGCACGAACGCGTGCGCAAGAAGCTCTGGGAGGCCAAGCGCCGAGAGTGCAAGTGGCTGACGGCCGACGCCGGAGCCACAGCCATGGCGCCGGTGGAGACGCACAAGAAGGACGACAATCCCGTCGAGGCGCCGGAGACACGGGACGAACTGGCGGTCGTCGTGCCGAGGGTGAAGGAGGTCCTTTCGCCGAAGCAGAGCACGGCGTTCTTCGGGAAGGCGCAAGACCTGACCCACGAGGAGATCGCGTCGGCGGCCCGAACCACGCCCGGCGCGGCGCGCGTTCACGGCGTTCGGGCGGAAAAGAAGCTGGAAAAACTGCGGAGACGACTCAAGGACAGCGCGTAGCCGACGATTCGTGTTAACAATCGAGCCTCCTGATGTGCTTTAGATTGGGGACAGCAGGAGTCCAGCAACCTTGTGGCCTGAGCTTCTGCGTCCCTCGCTGGGGTCGGTCTGGTAGGAGAGAAAGACATGGGGGAAGAGAAGTGTGTTCTGGCATCCCGTCACGATTTCCGCGAACCTTCGCGGCCGGAATCGGTTCAATCGGATGTCGTCGGCAAGGATCAACGCCCCGGATCGTCCGGGACGTCTCAACTGGAGCCATCCGATCGCGACGCGTATCCCCCCTCCAAAGGCGCATTCACGCTGGAGTTGGTCGCGCTCCCGCTTCCACCCGACTGGGAGATGCGTGCAAGCGAGGCCCGGCGGCTCATCGTCCGATGCCTCGCGCGTCAGGCGCTCGCTCGACGGGAGAACGCGCACATCCGGGAGGCGGCATAGGAAGGAGAGAAAACGATGATCCATGATACCCCCCGCCGGCGACAGGGCCGCTGCCTCGTCTACGGCCGCTGTTCCAAATCCACCCAGGACGCCAGCCTCGGCGACCAGTACGAGGGGATCGACGCCTTCCGACGCGAGGCGAGCCTCGCGCCGATCCACGACCCCTTCGAGGACGACGGCGAGCGCGGTCACGACGAGGAACGTCGCGGCCTCCACTCGATCCTCGAATACGTCAAGACGCATCCCAATCGCGTCAAATACAACGAGGACTTCATCCCGATCCTCGTCTACGAGGTCTCGCGCTTCGGCCGCT
>CAZPCZ010000065.1:0-7889 GCA_964585225.1 uncultured Gammaproteobacteria bacterium | reverse complement strand
GCCCAGGTACTCGATCTGCACCCAGCGACCCTTCTGCGGCGCTGACGCTGGCGACGGCCGATCCGCCAGCATGCAGCGGTGGATGGGACGAGCGCTATCCCAGCGGCACTCGTACCCTTCGGCGCACGATGCGTGGGACCACCAGCAGTCCACCTCCGCGTGCGCCGGACGCGGTGCGATCATGACGCCGGCGGCGAGCGAGAGCGCCGCAAGGAGCATCCCCGCGCGGTAGCGTTTCGATTTCATGAGAACCTCCATCGTGGTTGTTGAAAGGAGCACTTTTATCATATGCGTCCACCATTTCTGAGTCAAGACTGTACCGCAGGCGTGCCTGCATTTGACTTGCGCCAGCACATGCGGGACCATGCAATCTCTGGTCCTTTCCCAAGGAGCAGCACCAGCTCACGAAACACGGAGGTGTAGCCATGCGCGTGCTCATGACTGGGATCACCGGAATCGGGAAGAAGCGGTACGCCGAGGCGGTGAAGGCGGCGTGCGCGGAACGGGGCGTGCGCGTGGAGACCATCCACCTCGAGCGCGAGATGCGGGCGTGCGACCTCACCGGCACGTTCCGGGAGGACACGATGTTCCAGCGCTCCCGCGAGTTCCTCCGCCTCCTCTGCGCGGTCGCGTTCCGCGACGCGATCCAACGGAAGATCGCCGAGGCGGAGGCCGCGGGCGCGCAGCACGTTATCGTGGAGATGCACGCGACGTACTTCTGGGATCACGCGCCATTCACGATCGCGAGCCCGGCACACATCGCGAGCTGGGTACAGCCGGACCTCGTCGTGACGCTCATCGACGACGTCCACGAACTCTACGCGGCGCTCCGCGAGCGGCGGGATACCGCGACCGAGCGCTTCCTCGAGGACGGGAGCCCGCTCGTCGACATCCTCCAGTGGCGCTCGTTCGAGGTCACGATGTCCGAGCAGGTCGCGCGCGCCGCGCACCACTACGACGAGGGGCGCGACCTCCACCTCCCCGGGTTCTTCCTCCTGCCGAAGGCATCCGGGACGGAGCTCCTCACCCAGCTCCTCACCGAGAGCCGGTACGCGCGTGCCGAGCGACCGAAGCGCGTCGTCTACGCGAGCTTCCCGATCACGAGCCTCAAGGGCGATGACCCCCGGAAGGTCGCCGCCCGCGAGGCGGTCGATCGCTTCCGGGCGCTCCTCAAGGAGCACTTCATCGTCCTCGATCCGTACGCGATCACGGAGAAGCTCCTCGCGGACGCGTACGCGAGCGGCAGCGATCCCATCACGCTCCAGCGCCGAAACCACCCCATGGGCATCGCGATCTCGCGAGACCTCGTCGCGCCGACCACCTCGCTCATCGACGGGCAGATCGTCGAACGCGACGAACGGCTCGTCCGGAGCGCCGACGCGGTCGTCATCTTCTTGCCAGTCCACGAGGATGGCCGCGCGTACTGGAGCGGCGGGACGTCGTTCGAGCGGATCGTCGCCTGGCTCCAGGGCAAGGACGTCATCGTCGTCACCGAGGCGCCGCGCGAGGCGCACGGACCCTTCGCCCGTGTCGCGACCGCGATGTGCGCGAACGTCGACGAGGCGGTCGCGTGGTTCCGCACCGATGGCTGGATACCCTGATCTGCAGGAAACCTCCCCGCAAAGTGAAGAGCCCCCGACGGTCATCGGGGGGCTCTCTTCTTTTATTCTTCGGCACCCGCATCACTCGCGCGCAGGATGACCTCGCACACCTGCGCGGTCGCTGGGGCGAATGCGGGGTTGACCGCGGCGAGGCGATCGTACGCCTCGGCCGAGAGCACCTCGAGTTCCGCGCAGAACTCCCGCTCGAGGTCCGGCGTCGCGACGCCCGCCTCGATGAGCGTGAGGAGCTGGCTGATGCGGAGCATGCGCCGTTGCTCCCCACCCCCTCTCGCTCCCCCTCCAGGCGGGAGGGGGAGAAACTCATTTCGTCTCGACGCATCGATCGGTCGGAAGATCGGCGGGCAGTCTCGCTCGACGCGCTGATCCGCGTCGGTGAACTGCACCATCGGCCTCGCTCGGCTCGTGCGGGCTAGTTCGCGCTCGAGCCAGAGGGAGGCCGAGAGCGCGCCGATCCCGATGAAGCCGGAGACGGCCCAGAGGATGACGGCCAGGCGTTTCAGGATGCCGGTCATGGTTTCACCTCCCTCCGGTCTGCATGCTGCGCGAAGATCGCCTCAGCGACTGGCACCGCGAGCGTCCCGCCGCTCTCTTCGCGCCGCGGGGTCTTGAGCCGCTGCGGCTGGTCGTACCCGATCCACACCGCAACGAGGAGCGAAGGCGTGTACCCGACGAACCACGCGTCGCGCGCACCGTCCGTCGTCCCGGTCTTCCCGCGGATGCCGAGGTTGAGCTTCGCGAGCCGACGAGCGGTGCCGTGCGGGTGCGTGATCGGAGCGGTGAGCAGTTGATCCATCACTCGGGTGAGCTGAGGATCGAGCACCGTTGTTCCGGAACGCACCCCCTCTGACTCCACCTCTGCAAGAGGGGGAGAAACCGAGGCGAGGAAGCGTACGGGGGCGACGCGGCCGTGGTCGGCGAACGTTGCGAAGGCGTTCGCGAGCTCGAGTGGCGTCCGTGTGAGCGCCCCGAGCGCGATCGAGGGATCCGGGCGCACGGCCGCGACCGGGCTCACCTCCTCGATGAAGTTCGTCACGCGATCGACCCCGACCGTGAACGCGGCCTCGATCGCCGCCATGTTCACGGACCGCGCGATCGCATCAGCAACCGACAGCGGCCCGAGGTGCTCGTCGTACCAGTTCTCTGGTTCCCATGTCGCTCTGGTCTCCGGATTCACGTAGCGGTAGGCGACGTCGTGGAGCTCGGCCTCGAGGTCGAGCGCGCCGGCGCCGATCGCTGCCGCGAACACGAGTGGCTTCACGGTGGACCCGATTGGCCGACGCGCGCGAAGGGCGCGGTTGTAGCTCCCCCGCCGGGGCTCGGTGCCGCCGACGAGCGCGAGGATCTCGCGCGTCCGCGGATCGAGGACGACGACTGCGCCCTCGACGACCGGACGTGGGATGAGGTCGACCATGACGGTCGCACCCTCCGGGCCGGAGCCCTTGGGCAGGAGGCCTCGTTCGCGCGGGAGCGCATCGGGGAGCCGTACATCAACGATCGCTCCGACGGGCGTGACCGCTTGGAGCGGTTTCCCGGTCCACGCGATCGAGGCTGCGGAGATCGTACCGCGGAGGTCCCCGAGGTCGAGCGTCGCGATCTCGGCGTCCACCGAGACGACGACGCCGCTCGCGAAGCCATGCGGCACCGCTGAGCGGAACATCGCGCTCCCATACCGGCACGGCGACGACGGCGTGGCTGACGGCGCCACCTGCCGGAGGTCGTAGACGAGGAACTCTCGCACACCGGTCCCCCACTCCCGCAGCGTCTCCCGGAACGTGTGGAGGTCGGCGAGCCAACGCTCGCGCACCGCAGCGTTGAGGAGGAAACGCGGACCACGATGTTCACCGCGAGCGCGCGCGTACCCATCGAGCGTCGCACGGAGTGCGACGAGCGCGCGCTGCTGGAGCGGGAGGTCAATCGAGGTGTTCAAAACCGCGCTCTGGACACGCTGGATAGCGACGAGGTCGAGCACGGACGCAACGTCCGCATCCGAGAGCCCGTCGCCGGCGAGGCGGAACCGGATCGGCTCCGCGGCAACCCGATCCGCCACGGACGCTGCGAGCAGTCGAGCCTCCACCATGCGACGGAGCACCCGGCGTTGCTGCTGCCGCGCAGTCTCCGGTTCGCAGAGCGGTGACCGGTTGGATGGCGCAGGGATCGCGCCGACAAGGAGCGCGGCCTGACTGAGCGACACCTGCGATGACGGAATCCCGAACAGATCGCGGCTCGCGGCCTCGACGCCGGCGTTCCCACCGCCGAGGTACACCGCGTTGAGGTAGAGCGAGAGGAGCTGCTCCTTCGTGAGGAGCCGCTCGAAACGCTGCGCGAGCATCGCCTCCTCGACCTTCCGGAGCAACGGCGGCCGCCCCTGGAGCATGGTGAGCTTCAGGAGTTGCTGCGTGATCGTCGAGCCGCCCTGGAGGCGTCGGCCGTTCGTCACGTTGCGGACGAACGCGCGGGCGACCCCGTACGGGTCCATCCCATGGTGCGTCCAGAACCGCTCATCTTCCGATGCGACGACCGCGTCGCGGATGACGGGATTCATCGCCTCGTACGGGACGACCTCGCGGTGCATGTCCCCGCGGCGGAGCGCGGCGATCCGGCGACCATCGCGATCGACGACGATCGTATCGGCAACGAGGCGCTCTTCACGGAGCGCGACCGGCGTCGGCAGCTCACGGGCAGCCTGCCGGATGATGACGAATGCGAATCCCGCGACGGCGCAGCCAATGGCAGCGACCGTCGCGACGATGACGAGTCCGCCAAGGCGGACGGCACGTCGGAGGTATCCTGCCATGTGCTTCACCTCTTTGGTTGGGAAATGGCTACCCAGAGGGTAGCGCATTGACGATGAGTTGTCAA
Source organism: uncultured Gammaproteobacteria bacterium (assembly GCA_964585225.1). Lineage (GTDB taxonomy): Bacteria > Patescibacteriota > Patescibacteriia > JACPHY01 > JACPHY01 > CAZPCZ01. The sequence goes on along the minus strand of CAZPCZ010000065.1, from coordinate 3,408 downwards.
TGGCGGACGGAAAAAGTGAAGAGGCGGCCCTTGCGGACCGCCTCCAGTTGCTTTCGTTACCCCTCGATGTTCCACGAGCGGACGATGCGCTGGTACGCCGCCGGCTCCTCGTTCTGGAACAGCGAACCCTGACTGGCGTCCCCGTTCACGAACGGGATGACGTACGCATCGAGGAACCGCTCGCGTCCCGGGAGACTCAGCGCCTCCCACGGCTTCGTCCGCGGCCCGCAGCTCGCGAGCGCGCGGCCGTACGCGAGCCAGTCCGCTGCGCTGAGCGTCTGACGCTCGACCGCCTCGTGCTTCGCACGAAGAAGGTCAACGTGCGCGCACGGTGTCACGCTTCCCGCCGCGCTCGGATCGCTGTGCCCCGGGCTCGTCCCGGGGTCCACCGCCGACGGTGGTCCGACGGTCGCCCGACGGCCGACTGGCGCGGTGAACGTGAACGGTTCGACGTGGTCCGGTGCGATCGCCACCCAAAACTCGCGCCATGCCCGCTGCCGCGCCTCGGTGGCCCCCTTCGCTTCCGCGTACGCGCTCCCGCGACGGCTCGCGATCGTGGACTGGAGCACCTGGTGGATCTGGTACCGGGTGCTCGGGTCCTGGAGGAGCGTCCGCGTGGCGCGCATCGGCGCTGCCGGACAGCTCACCTTCCCACGGGCGTACGAGCAGCCGTTCGCGTCGTCCTCGAGGTCCGAGATGATCGACAACCGGACCTGGAGCCCGCGGCCGAGGCGGGCGCGCTCCGCGCGGACGAACTCCGCGACGTAGCCGAGCGCACCGAGGATGTCCGTCCGCGCGTACACCCGATTGCCGAGCTCGCGGATGACGCGGCTGATGAACTCGCCGCGCTGCTCATCCCGCGTCCGCGTCGCCATCGCATACGCGCGACCGACCGACTCCATGCAGTCCCGCTCCGCCCGTTCGAACGACGCGCGCATGCTCTTCATCTTCGCGTCCGTCACGGTCGAACGCGACGGAAACTCCGGGATCGGCGGGTTCGTCGCGCATCGGACCGGAACATCTACGCCGTCGAGCCGCTCGACGAGCAGCTTCGAGGTGAGCGCCGCGTCCACGATCGGCACGACGACACCGGTCGTCTCCGGCCCCTGACTCGGCGAGAGCTCCGAGACGAGCTCCGCGCACTTGCGGAGGAGCGCCCGGCGGAGCTCGAGGTCCACGCTCGCGGTGACGTCCGCGAGGCACACGTGGAGCTTCGGCTCGAGCACCTGGACGACCTTGTGGTGCTCCCCGAGGTACTTCGGGAGGTTGACGTTCGCGACGTCGTCGAACGACTCGGGCGTCGGTGCCGGCTTCAAGTCGGACACCGACACGGTCGCGAACTTCCGATCCGACCGCGGCGGCCGGGCGTTCGAGCGCCCGCAACCGGTGCCGAGGAGCGCGGCGGTCAGGACGAGCATGACGACGGCCGTCGGCGCTGCCGGCGGCGCGGTGCGACGCCATCCTCGGAACCACGAGACGGTCATCCCCGACGCGTCGATGAACGCGACGACGATGACGAACAGCACGCCGTAGACGACGTACCGCACCGCACCGCTCAGGATGTGTGCGACGCAACCGGTGAGACCGGTCACGACGCCGCCGAGGCCGAGTGCGAGCGACACGACGAGCGCGGCGATGACGACGGCGAGGAGCGTCGCGCTGAACCGGAGGAGCTGACCGACGAACCGGATGAACCCCCGTGCGGCGTCGCTCCGGCTGAGTGCTGGTTCGACGTACCGCGACAGGAGGAAGATCACCCACGGGATGCCACCGGCGAGGATCGCCCAGAGCGCGGCGGTCGCCGCGGAATCCCATGTGATGTGCGTCGCCTCGTCGGCGAACGGCGAGGCGGACTCGAGGTAGCTCACCGCGCGGCGGATGCCGGCGGCGAGCTCGACGCCGTAGCAGAACAGGAACACGACCCACGGGACGCGCGTCGACGCCTCGGTATTCCCGGCTGCCCGCCGCCGCTGCTCGGACTTCACGAGGATGCCGCCGAGCACTTCGCCGGCGAGAATCGTGAGCGGCACGAGCAGCGAGATGAATCGCCCCGCGCCTTCTTTGAGATCGTTCGGCGAGAACGAGAAGAGGTCGGGCGTGATCTCGTACAGGAGGTACCCGTTCAGTGCGACCGCGAAGAGCAGCGCGACCGCGGCGAGCGCGGCGATGGTCGGGTTGAGCTCCGACGTCGCATCCGCCGGTGCGGCCGACGGCGACGTGGGTTGTGCGTCCTCCCACTTGGGGAGTCGGTCACCGAGCCACTGGATGAACCGCTCGGTGTTCGTGAAGCACCACCGTGCCCACGAGAGCACCGCCGTTGCGGCGTCGCGGAGCGCGTCGGCGACCGCGTGGCACGCGGCTCGGATCGTCGTTCGAATCCGCTCGCCGTGCGAGCCGAACACCGCGCCGAGGAACAACCACAGCGCGGCGCCTCCGATGAGGAGGAGCCAGGTCGGGATATCGGACAGTTGCATGACGTTCTCCTCCCAAGCGCCAGATGCTGGCGCAGGTTGTACGTGTTTGTTTGGATGATGGAAAGGTGCTCCAACTCGAAATATCATACCGCAGTGAAGCGGAAACGATACTGGCTGGATCATCGGACCCTACCATGCTAACCGGCGAATGTCAATGGGTGCTGACGTGCGCTAAGCAAAGCGAAGAAGGGCAGCCTGAGAGCTGCCCTTCCATTGAACCGGGAGGTTCTGCCCGCGTTTTACCCCCCCAGATCCCACGCGGTCACGATGCGCTCGTAGAGGTCCGCATGCTGCCGCTGGAACGGTGATCCCACCGCGACGTCGCCGTTAATGAACGGCACGACGTAGTCGTTGATGAACTGCTCGCGGCCGCCAGCGAGGCGGAGTGTATCCCACGGGTTCGTATCCGGTCCGCACGCGGCGAGCGTGCGCCCGTACGCGATCCACGCGTCGGCACCGAGCGAACGATCGGCCATCGCCGATCGCTGTGTCCCAAGCTCCTGGCTACAGCCGGTCGATGGCGACGCGGCTGGCGGTGCTCCTGGGACGGCTGGCGACGGCACGCTCGCGACTGGTGGTGCCGGAACCATCGTCGTCGTGCCGGCCACCGGAGCGGAGAGCATCCGCACGCACGCCGCGTCCCACGCGAGCCGCTGGTCATCGGACCACGCGCTCGTCGCCTCCGCCTCCGCGAACTGCGCGCCGGTCCGACAGAGCTCACGGCGCGCGTCCTGGATGAGGAAGCGCATCCGTCCGCTCTGATGGAGCGACGCGAGGAGCGCGCGCGCCTGCTCGTCGCGGATCCCGCAGGAGATGAGCACTCCTTCGAGCTTGTGGAGCTCGAACCAGGCGAACTGGTCGCGGATCCACGGCTGGCGGACGATCGCCGTGCCGACGATCTTCCGCACCGATCCGATCCTCGCGCCGATCGTCT
>CAZPCZ010000064.1:0-8069 GCA_964585225.1 uncultured Gammaproteobacteria bacterium | reverse complement strand
GGTCATCGGCTGAAAAATGGGGTTGATTCACGCAGGATCTAGGTTTCTAATCAATAACCAATGTCCAGATCCAAATACCCAAGCCGACACGGTCATTGGAGATTGGCGCTTGGGATTTGACTAGAAATCAGAAATTCGTCATTAGGAATTCTTATTCTGATCTACTCTACTTCCGCCATCATCCTCCTCCGCCGCGACATCGGGGAGTGGGATCGCCTGTACACCACGTACACGCGCGAGCATGGGAAGCTCTCACTCCTCGGGAAGGGGACGCGCCGGGCGCGAGCGAAGCTCGCCAGCCATCTCGAGCCGTATGCAGAGGTGGATCTCGTCATCGCGCGGGGGAAGGCAATCGACCGCATCACCTTCGCGCGTACCATTCGGTCCAGCGCGACCCTTGCCGCACCGTACGAGCGGGCGCAGGTCGCCGCGTACATCGCCGAGTGCGTCGACCACCTCACGCGCGACGGGCACCGCGACGTCGCCCTCTTCGACCTCCTCCGCGACGCGCTGGTGGCGGTCGAGCAACATCCCTCATCCCTCATCCCTCATCCCTCATCCCTCATCACTTCACTCACCACCCCATTCACCCTCCGCCTCCTCTGCCTCCTCGGCTACGCGCCCCAGCTCGATCGTTGCATTGAATGTCGGATAGCCCTCCCAGCCGGTCCTGCGATCGGCGTCCCGCTCCGCGGTGGTCTCGTCTGCCAATCGTGCGCTCCGTCAAGCCGCAGTGGCACCCCGATCACGGACGGCGACCGGGAACACCTCGCTGTCGCGACTGCTGCGTTTAGGCCATTCTCGCCATCCATGACGCTCATGGCATTCGCGCAGGGCCTCCTTGAGGCCCACCTCTGGCAACCGTTGCGGACAGCGCCCACGTTCCCCACATTGACGCGCGATCCGGCAGCTGCCACCATGGTCCAGTCGTGAGCGCAACGACTCGAAGCCCAGCCCCTCGCGGGCTGGGTTTCGCTGTTGCCCGGAAGTGGTTCCGACGCTACGATGAGAGTCGTTCCCCCCCTACCCTTCTTGTGTCATCCTGAGCCGCAGCGAAGGATCTCACACCGTCCGCTATGTCCCGCACCCTCATCACCCAAACCACTGATCAGGTCGGCCAAACCGTTACCATCTCCGGCCAGATCGACGCCCGTCGCGACATGGGCAAAATCGTCTTCCTCGATATCCGTGATCGCACCGGCCTCCTCCAAGTCGTGTGTACGCAGGACGTTGTCGTTTCTCCCCCTCGTTCTGAGGGGGAGCGAGAGGGGGTGTCAATCAAGGATCTCAAACCCGGCTTCATCCTCCGCATCACCGGCCTCATCAAAGAACGCGGCCCAAAGGCAGTGAACCCAAAACTCGAGACCGGTCGCATCGAGCTTGCGGCGAAGGAAATCGACGTGCTCGCCACCGCGCAGCCGTTCCCATTCGACGCGACGAAAGAGGTTGGTCTCGACACGTACCTTGACCACCTCCCGTTCACGCTCCGCACGGAACGCGCCCGCGCGATTTTCCGCATTCAAGCCGCACTCATTGAGGGATTTCGCCAGGCCCTCATCCGACGAGATTTCGTCGAGTTTCAAGCCCCGAAGCTCGTCGGCGGTGCCACCGAGGGCGGCGCGAACGTCTTCACCGTGGACTACTTCGGGAAGTCGGCGTTCCTTGCACAGTCCCCGCAGTTCTACAAGCAGATCATGGTCGGCGTCTTCGAGCGCGTCTTCACCGTCGGCAACGTCTACCGCGCCGAACTCCACGCGACGAGTCGTCATATCAACGAGTATACGAGCATGGACCTCGAGTTCGGCTATATCGAGGACCACCGGGACATCATGCGCATGGAGCGCGATGTGTTGGAGGACATGCTCACCCACGTTCGTGAGCGATGCCTAGACGACATGCGACTCCTGGACGCGACGTTCCCGGATGTCCCGCGGGAAATCCCATCCGTGAAACTCCGCGAAGCCCAAGAGATTCTCAAAAAAGAGTTTGGTATCGAGTGTGTCGGCGAGCCGGACCTCGAACCCGAGCACGAGCGCAAGCTCTGCGAGTGGTCCGCGAAGGAGAAAGGATCCGAGTTCCTCTTCGTCACCCACTTCCCAACCTCCAAGCGCCCGTTCTACACCATGCCCGACCCCACCGACCCCGACGTCACCCTCGGCTTCGACCTCCTCTTCCGCGGCGTCGAAATCACCACCGGCAGCCAACGCATCCACGACTACGACATGCTCAAAGCCAGCATGGTGCGCCACGGGCTCAACCCCGACCACTTCAAGTATTACCTCGAGGCCTTCCAATACGGCCTCCCTCCCGAAGGCGGCCTCGCCATCGGCTTAGAGCGCCTCACCGCGAAGCTGCTCGGTATCGAAAACGTAAAAGAAGCAACGTTGTTCCCGCGGGACATCAGCAGAATTGACGAACGATTGAGTGCGAGCTGAGTGGACGATGAATACGAGCGGCATGTCCCTACGCGTCGTCCATCCGGCCCTCGAGTTCCTGCGCGCGATCCCTCGCGGGCGCGTGGTCACGTACGCTGCGCTCGCGCGTCGTTTTTGTACGTCGCCCCGCGCCATCGGGAGCATCATGCGCGCGAACGCGCACCCGGACGCGTTTCCCTGTTACAAGGTCGTCGCATCATCCGGCGCACTCACGGGCTACTCCGGTCCCGGCGGCCTCGCGCGGAAGCGCCGACTCCTCAAGGCCGACGGTGTTCGGTTCACCGCATCCGACACGGTGCATCCGGACTCCTTCTGGGTCCCCCCCAAGCGAATACGACAGGGACCTCTGCAAAAGTCGCTTCCGTAGCGAGATCCAAAAATTTCGAGCGAAAAATTGTAAATGCGACGATGTGTATCTGGAAGATAAGCGGAGGAGCAGTTACGATTTTGCAGCCGAAATTTTGGGATCGCAGCAGGAATGGAGTTTTTCAGAGGTCCCGACAGACGAACGATTGATGTGGAGGGATCGATTGCGGTCACCATGGAACCGTATGTCCACCTCATCGTTCCAACACATGACCGCGTCGCTCCTCGAGCGCGCAGATGTCCGCATTGGTGGCGATCGGCCGTGGGACATCCACGTGCACGACCCCCGGTGGTACCGCCGCGTCCTCGGCGGGGGCTCGCTCGCATTCGGCGAGTCGTACATGGATGGGTGGTGGGATTGCGATGCGCTCGACGAGCTTGTCGCGCGTTTGCTCGCCGCCAATCTCGATCGCGCGATCCGCACGTGGCAGGCAGCGCTCGGGGTTGCGTGGGTGGCTGTCGTGAACCAGCAGTCGCGTCGACGCGCGTTCCAGATCGGCGAGCGCCACTATGACATTGGGAACGATCTCTACACCGCGATGCTCGGGCGCACCATGGCGTACTCGTGTGGATACTGGGCGACGGCGAATACGCTCGATGCCGCGCAGGATGCGAAGCTCGACCTCATCTGTCGGAAGATCGGGCTCCATGCAGGGCAACGTATCCTCGACATCGGTTGCGGGTGGGGGAGCTTCGTGAAATTTGCGGCAGAACGGTATGGGACGTCAGCGGTCGGTATCACCGTCTCGAAGGAGCAGGCCTCGCTCGCACGGGAGCGATGCACAGGACTGCCCGTTGAGATTCGCCTCCAGGACTACCGCGACCTCAACGAACGCTTCGACCACGTCATCTCCGTCGGCATGTTCGAGCACGTCGGGTACAAGAACTACCGGACGTTCATGGATGTCGTGCGCCGATGTCTCAAGGAAGACGGCCTCTTCCTCCTCCATACGATCGGCGGGAACTGCTCGGTGCGGCGCTCGGAGCCGTGGATCACGAAGTACATCTTCCCAAACTCCATGCTCCCATCCATTACGCAGATTGGTACGGCGATTGAGGGGCGCCTCGTCATGGAGGACTGGCACAATTTCAGCACCGACTACGACCGCACACTTATGGCGTGGCACGCGAACTTCGATGCCGCGTGGCCGACGCTCGAGGAGAAGTATGGAGAGCGCTTCGGAAGAATGTGGCGCTACTACCTCCTCTCGTGCGCCGGAACATTCCGATCGCGTCAGAATCAACTCTGGCAGATCGTGCTCTCGCCGAGCGGCGTCCACGGCGGGTACCGCTCCGTCCGGTAGCGGCTATGCCCGTTTTCGAGCGGATCAAAGAGTTCCTGGACACGAATGGTGTCCACTACGATCTCCGTGAGCACCCGGCGGTGTACACGTCGCCGGAGGCGGCGGCCGCGCGCGGGTGCGAGCTTCGACAGGGCGCGAAAGCGCTCGTCCTGCATGTGGACAAGGAGCGGTACATCCTCGCCGTCATCTCTGCTGTGCGACAGGCGGACTTCGAGAAACTCAAGCAACATCTCGGAGCGAAGAAGGTGCGACTCTGCACGCCAGACGAGGCGCTCAAGGTGACGGGCTGTACGGTCGGTTCGGTCTCGCCGTTTGGCAATCTCCTCAACCTTCCGACGTACGTGGACCCATCGCTGAGTGAGAACGAGATCATCGCGTTCAACCCGGGGAGCCACACGTACTCCATCCTCATGCGGTACGATGACTACGCGCGGATCGTGCAACCGGAGGTCGTTGCATTCGCGGTGGGGTAAGTCAATATATCCCCTGAGCAGTTTACCCTGAGCGAAGTCGAAGGGAAGGGTCGCTCCCGACGAGGATATGCCAGATCTTGCACAGCTCGAACGTCGTATCGCAGCGATCGAAAATCGTAACCGCCGCGTGGAGCTCAATAAGGCGTGGGAGATGAGCGCGGTGCGCCGTATCATCATTTTCATTTCGACATACGTCGTGCTCGGCCTCTACCTCTGGGTGATTGCGGTTCCGCGCCCATGGCTGAACGCCATCGTCCCCGCCGTCGGGTTCGCGCTCTCAACATTCGCGCTCGGCCCCGCTCGGCGATGGTGGGAACGCCGCCACAAGCAGTAGAACATCAAAATGTCCTACTTCCGATGTAGGACACCATGACACCGGCGCTATGTTCATCGAAAAATTTCTCCACTCCTGCCTCCGCGTGACGCATGAGGGGAAGCGACTCCTTATCGACCCGGGGTTGTTCTGTTTCGTCGATGGTCACCTGAAGCCGGAGCAGCTCGGGCCGGTCGATGTCATCCTCCTCACGCACGAGCACCCGGACCACTTCGATCCCGACGCGCTCCGGACGATCATCGCGGCCGGCACGCCGACGATCCTCGCTCACCCGCCGCTCGCGGAGAAGGTTCACGCTGCGGGGCTGCCGTGTGACGATATCGCGCCGGGAACAACGCGCACCATCCGCACGTTCACGATCGAAGCGATAGAAACGCCGCATGGCCCGCTCCCGTTCCCAGTACCCCCGCACTGCGGGTACCTCATCAACGGCTCGCTCTACCACCCAGGCGATTCACTCGTGTTCCCAAGCGGACGCGCAATCGATACCCTCGCGCTTCCGGTTGCAGGCCCGTGGTGCACGGTCGTCGCGGCGGTCGAAGCCGCGAAGGCGCTGCGGCCAAAGCGCGTGTTCCCGATCCACGACGCGATCATTCAGCCGTTCTTTATTGATCGGCTCCATTGGATGGTCGGAGAGGGGCTCAAGGGGAGCGGCATCGAGTTCTATCCTGTCGTGATGGGCACCGTTTGACACGGGCCGGAGATTCTGGTACCGTGAGCGGATGCTCCTTTCCTTGGGATTGCACAACGAGATTCCAACTCCGCATGGGAGGTGAACCGTGGAAGCAACCTACGATATCGTCGTCATCGGCGGGGGCATCGTCGGTCCTGCGGTCGTCTACGTCGCAGCAGGATGGACGAGCGCCTTGCGTATCGCGCTCCTCGAGAAGGAGGACGGGCTCTCGCAGGTCGCCTCGGGGCACGAGTCGAACTCGCAGACGCTCCACTTCGGCGACATCGAGACGAACATGGCGCTCGAGCAGGCGCTCCGCGTCCAAGGCGCCGCCGAGCTTGTCGCCGCGTACCTCGAGCAACATGCGCAGGAGGGCGGTCTCACCGTGCGGCGGCACAAGATGTGCCTCGCGGTCGGCGACGCGGAGATCGCGCGCCTCCGTGCGCGCTACGAGGAGCTCTGGCCTCACTACCCGAAGATCCGGTTCATCGGCCGCGACGAGATCGCAGCGCTCGAGCCGAGCGTCGTCGCGGGGCGCGACCCCGAAGAGCCGATCGCCGCGCTCTTCTCGCCGGACGGGTTCATCGTGAACTACGGCCGACTCGCGGAGTCGTTCGAGCGTGAGGCGAAGCGTCGGAACCCCAAGGTCGAGACGTTCACGCGCACGCGCGTCGAGCGGCTCGAGCGGACGCCGACCGGGTACGCGATTCACACGAACCGCGGGACGTTCCACGCGCGGGCGGTCGCGGTGACCGCCGGCGGGTACAGCCTCGTCCTCGCGAAGTCGCTCGGGTACGGGCGCGACTGGGAGCTCATCCCGGTCGCCGGGAGCTTCTACCGGACGCGGCGTCGGAACTGCCTCCGCGGGAAGGTCTACACGGAGCAGAATCCGGACATCCCGTTCGCAGCGCCGCACGGGGACCCCGAGGTCATGACGCCGGACGAGACGCGTTTCGGCCCGACTGCGAAGCTCATCCCACTCCTCGAGCGGCATCGGTGGGGGACGTTCTGGGGGTTCCTCCGGACGGTCATCTGGAACCCCCGCGGGCTCTGGGCGTACGTCGCGGTGCTCCTCTCGAGCCCCGTGCTCCTCAAGTTCGTGATCCGGAACCTCTTCCTCGACCTCCCCATCATCGGGAAGTGGATGTACCTCCGGGACATTCGGAAGATTGTGCCCTCGATGCGGTACGACGAGGTCGAGCTCGCAGAGGGGATCGGCGGCATTCGGCCGCAGATCGTGAACATCCGCGAGCGGAAGCTCCGGCACGGCGAGGGAAAGATCGCCGGCGAGGACGGTGACCCGATCGTCTTCCTCGTCACGCCGTCTCCGGGCGCGAGCGTCTGCCTCCGCGTCGCGGAGGAGACGGTGGTACAGCTCGTCGCGTTCCTCGGACCGGGCACCACGTTCGACCGCGAGCGCTTCATCCGCGACCACACACGCACTGCGCCGGCGGACACTCGCCCCGCGGCGGTAACCTGATCGACAACGCTTCGGACAGCTCGGGCCCCGTGCCCGGGCTGTTCTCTTTTGCTACGATGTCTCCATGCCCTCACACCAACTCGCCACCTTCGGCGCCGGCTGCTTCTGGCACGTCGAGGACGCGTTCCGGAAGATGCCTGGCGTCACCGACACCGCGGTCGGCTTCATGGGTGGCCGAGTTGCACATCCATCCTACGAACGTGTGTGCGCTGGCGATACCGGCCATGCAGAGGTCTGTGAGGTGCGGTACGATCCCGCACGCGTGTCGTACGAGCAGCTCCTCGACGTCTTCTGGCGGATTCACGACCCGACGCAGGTGGACCGTCAGGGCCCAGACGTCGGATCGCAATACCGTTCCGTCATCTTCACGCACACACCGGAACAGGAGGCCGCAGCGTGGCAGTCGAAGGAAACACTCGCGCAATCCGGCAAGTTCAAGCGGCCGATCGCGACCGCCATCGAACCCGCGCGTGAATTCCACCGCGCCGAGGAATACCACCAGCGCTACGTCGAAAAGCACGGCGGCGGCACCTGCGCCCCCTAATTTTCTCCCCCTCTTATAGAGGGGGAGCGAGAGGGGGTGCATGGAGAGTGAGGGGGAGGGCTCTCAACCGAGCGCGAATTCCGCGCTCGGATTGACATTGCGGCTCAACCGTGGTATGTTGAGCGGTACGATCAGCGCCGCCCCACGGCGCGTCGTGCGAGTCATTTCACAATCCAACAACGTAGGGGCGTGCTTCATGCCCGCCCGTCACCCAATCGTCATTCCGAGCGATAGCGAGGAATCTCACACCCCGCGATCGCGCACGGAGTGAAGAAGGAGAGGAGGAGAGCAATGGAGAAGCAATCGAGTGCCCTCAGAGAGCTCTTCGAGATTCTGGGGCCACAGCTGCGGTTCTGGTACCGCGTGTTCGTCGTGATTGCTCTCGTTGTGGGCTTCGATCACCTCGACCGGAAGCTCACGCGGCAGCAGGAGGAGCGCGAGGCGGCGACGGAGACAGCGG
>CAZPCZ010000063.1:1254-8252 GCA_964585225.1 uncultured Gammaproteobacteria bacterium | reverse complement strand
GTACTTGGGGTAAACTAACCCCCGGGAGAGTAGGCCGGTGCCCGGTTTATCAAAAGATCGTCCTCGCGGGCGATCTTTTGTTTGGCACGCGAACGGAGTTGACGGCGCCATGGTCTCGCCGCACGCTAGGTGCGGGACTGTTCGTTCCAGAAAGGAGGATCAGCGTGAAGAAGATCGTGACGATCGGTGGGGGGACGGGTCAGTTCGCGCTGCTCACCGGCCTCAAGACCATCCCGGACCTCGACATCACTGCGGTTGTGACCATGGCGGACTCCGGCGGATCGTCGGGGGTGCTGCGCACCGAGCGTGGTGCGCTCCCGCCCGGCGACGTGCTCCGGTGTCTCCTCGCGCTCGCGACGGCCGATCCCGACGTCGTCCGCCTCTTCGAGTACCGACTCGCGGAGGGCGGCGGTATCGGCGGCCACACGATCGGGAACCTCGCGCTCACCGGATCGGCGGAGCAGCAGCAGAGCTTCCTCGACGGCATCGGGACACTCGCGAAGATCCTCGATGTCCACGGGCGCGTGCTCCCGGTGACGACCGAACGCGTCGAGCTCTTGGCTCGGCTCGCAGACGGCACCGTACTCCGCGGCGAACACGAGATTGATCAGACCGACGGGAATGGCCGCGCGCGCATCACCGAGGTGTGGCTCGAGCCGACGGCGACCGCGCTCCCCGAGGTGCTCGAGGTCATTCGGAGCGCGGATGCGGTCATCGCCGGGCCCGGCGATCTCTACACGAGCATCATCCCGAATGTGCTCGTCGGCAGCATGATGGACGCGCTCCGAGCACTGCGTGGCCGCCTCATCTTCGTGGTGAACGCGATGACGAAACGCGGAGAAACCGACGGGTTCCACGCGAGGAATTTCCTGGAGGCCTTCGAACGGTACGCAGGACGGCGAGTGGATGCGGTCATCTGCAACACGCGACCGCCGGCACCCGACATCGCGGAGAAGTACGCGCGCGAGGGCGCCACATTCGTCCCGCCGACGAACGGCGAGTGGGACGACCGAGCGGTCATCGCCTTCCCGCTCTTGAGCGACGGCCCGCTCGCCCGTCACGACCCCATCAAGCTCGCGCATGTGATCCGGGCACTGCTCTGACGCACGGATGTCCACAGATGCAGACGGATCACCACGGATCACGGATGAAAGAACGGCCGCCTTCACTGGCGGCCGTTTCCCTTTCCGGTCCGGAGCTTGTAGCTTAGAGCTGTAAGCTTGTAGCTCATATGAGGGTCATTGCAGACCTCCACGTTCACTCTCGTTTCTCCCGCGCTTGCTCGAAGGAGCTTACGCTGCCGAACATTGCGGCGTGGTGTGGGAAGAAGGGGATTGATCTCGTATCAACGGGGGACTTCACGCACCCGCAGTGGCGGGTTGAAATAGGTGAACAACTCGAACCGTTTGCAGACGGGGTGTTCGTCAATCGGTGGTCCGGTGTCAATGGTCAATGGTCAAGTGTTGGAGAAACGAAGTTTCTCCTCGGCACGGAGCTGTCCTGTATTTACAAACACGATGGGAAAGTGCGGCGGGTGCACCATATCGTGATCGCGCCGTCGCTTGCGGCGGTTGATCGCATTCGACAGGCGCTCGAGGCACGTGGGTGCAACCTCCGTGCGGACGGACGGCCGATCCTTGGGCTCTCGTCGCACGACCTCCTCACGATCTGCCTCGAGGCAGATGCGCGGACGTTGCTCATCCCCGCGCACGCGTGGACGCCGTGGTTTGCGGTATTCGGGTCCGAGTCGGGGTACGATTCGCTCGAGGAATGCTTCAGTGATCTCACGGAGCATATCCCCGCCATCGAAACAGGGCTCTCGTCCGATCCTGCGATGAACTGGCGCGTGTCTACGCTCGATCGCGTCGCGCTCGTCTCGAGTTCCGATGCGCACTCGCTCCCAAACCTCGGACGCGAGGCAACGGTCCTCGAGCTCGAGGCGCTCACATTCGACGCGATCGCCGCCGCGGTCCGTGCCTCCGCGCCCATCCGCTACGATCCATCCGCACCGAACCGCATCATCGAGACGATCGAATTCTTCCCCGAAGAAGGGAAGTATCATGTCGATGGTCACCGTGCGTGCGGCATCCGTTTCACGCCACTAGACACGAAACGCCACCGCGGGATCTGCCCGCGGTGTGCGAAGCCACTGACGGTTGGGGTGATGCACCGCGTGGATGCGCTGGCCGATCGTCCCGAAGGATTCACGCCACGCGCACCGACCTGCCGACGGATCGTGCCGCTCGCGGAGGTGATCGGGGAGGCATTCGATTCCACACCCGCCACGAAGCGCGTTGCCGCGTGCTACGAGGAGCTCATTGCGCGAGTCGGGAATGAGTTTCACATCCTCCTCGATGCGCCGCTCGAGGCGATTGCACGTGTCGCGCCACCAGAGGTCGCAGAGGCAATCCGGCGAGTACGTGCGGGCGAGGTCGCCATCGCACCGGGATATGACGGTGCGTACGGCACCGTGTCCCTCTTCACCGACGCCCGGCCGCGACCAGTCGCACGACAGCACGCGCTGCTCTAGGGTCCATGTAGGATGGCCCTGAAAAGTAAGTGCCCGCCGCGGTCCAGAGGACCCGGCGGGCGTCGTGCGGTACGTGGGTAATGGTGGCCCTCCTCTTCAGAGAAGACCCCCCCTAGAGAGTCCTGACGGTGATCGGGTCGCGCTCGTCGCCGGTCTCGACCCCGTCCACCCGGAGTACGCTGCCGGGACGTTCCTGAGCGAACGCCTTGAGCGCGTTGTACCGCTCCTGCATCTCCTGCAGCGCCTCGGGATTGCTGGCGTAGTCCTTCTGGGGAAGGTAGGGCGCGCGCCCCACGAAGATCTCCGTCCCGGAGAACTTCCGTACGGTGACCTTCGTGCCACTATGATCCGGGACGATCTCGATCTCATAGAGGCCCTCCACCCGTCTCCGCTCCTGCTCCGTGCCGGTCATGAGGCCATCGCACTCGACCTCGATGAGCGCCATGAGGCCGGTGTGGCAACATGGGCACTCGTACCGAGACGTGCGGATGACCCTCTTTTTCGTCCCCACGCGTTCGTGGTTTACGATCGGGATGTGCTCTTCGATGATCCGTCGGAGTACATCCATTCCAATACCCGTGGACACGTTGACGACGTGTCGGGAGTGCCCGACGATCGCGTCCGGGTTCGGTGTGGGGTCCGTGTCGAACGTCACGATGTGCGGCATTGACCTGTTCCCTTCATTCTGTTATCAATGGACGATTTTTGACCTGCTCAAAGGATAGCATGTTCGAAGCGCCTCGTCAAGTGTCGGCACTCGCGGCGCGCGATTGACGCTCGGTACGCTTGCGTTCAATCGAAGCGAGGATCATCTTCCGAATTCGGATGGACTTCGGGGTGACCTCCACGAGCTCGTCGTCGCCGATGTACTCGATCGCGTCCTCGAGCCCCATTGCTCGTGGGACATCGAGGCGGATCGCTTCCCCCTCTCCCTTCGAACGCATGTTCGAGAGCTTCTTCTCCTTGCACACGTTCACCTCAATATCCTCCGCCTTCGCGTTCTCGCCGACGACCATGCCATCGTAGACTTCGATGCCCGACCCCCAGAAGAGCTGCCCGCGCTCCTGCGCATTCGCGAGGCCATACCCCTTCGTAGTCCCCGCCTCGAACGCGATGAGCGATCCATGCGGGGCGGTGTTCAGCTCGCCGCGGTATGGACCGTAGCCTTCAAGGATGCTGTGCATCATCCCGAGCCCCTTCGTCTTCGTGAGGAACGTGTTCCGAAATCCAATGAGTCCACGGGTTGGGGTGACGAACTCGATCGTGGTGACCCCGTGCTCCGATCGCATATCCTGCATTTCCCCACGTCGCTTCCCGAGCTCCTCGATGATGGCGCCCGCGTGCGCGTCCGGTGTTTCGATTGTCACGCGCTCGATCGGTTCGAGCGTTGCTCCATCCTCCTGTTTGAGGATGACCTTCGGTCGCGAGACCTGGAGCTCGTAGCCTTCGCGGCGCATCTTCTCGATGAGGATGGCGAGGTGGAGCTCACCGCGTCCGGACACGCGCCACTTCCCATCACCAAATGGCGCAACGCGGAGCGCAACATCCGTTTCGAGCTCCGTGGTGAGCCGCTCTTCGAGGTTCCGAGACGTCGCATACTGGCCCTCGCGTCCGGAGAACGGAGAGGTGTTCACGCCGAACGTCATCTCGACCGTCGGCTCTTCGATGGCGATCGTCGGGAGCGGTGTGGGGTCTGCGGGGTCCGCAATGGTCTCGCCGATCGCGATGTCGGGAATACCGGCAATCGCAACGATGTCCCCCGCGGTTGCCTCAGGCATTTCCACTCGGTTCAATCCGTCGAACGCCATGAGCGCGGTGAGTTTCGTGGGATGTACTGTGCCATCGCGAGCGATATGGACGACGTTCATGCCCGACCGGAGGACCCCGCGATGCAAACGTCCAATTGCGAGCTTGCCCTTGTAGCTGTCTGCGGCGACGTTTACGGTGAGGAACTGCGCAGGGGCCGACGCATCCGCGATGGGTGCGGGAATTTCACGAAGAATGACCTCGAACAGCGGCTCGACCGATGTCATGGTCGCGAGATCGGCGGTGGTACCGGCCTTTCCCTGTTTCGCGGATGCGTAGATGACGGGGAAATCTGCCTGTCGGTCGCTCGCCCCAAGCTCGACGAAGAGATCGAACGTGCGGTCGAGCGCCCAATCCGGCCGCGCAGCCGGTTTATCAATCTTGTTGATGACGACAATGATGCGGTGGCCGGCCTGAATCGCCTTCTTGAGGACGAACCGCGTCTGCGGCATCGGCCCCTCCTTCGCATCCACGAGGAGGAGACAGCCATCCACCATGCGCATGATGCGTTCGACCTCACCGCCGAAGTCCGCGTGCCCTGGCGTATCGACAATATTGATCTTCGTATCCTTGTAGCGGATCGCGGCGTTCTTCGAGAAGATGGTGATTCCGCGCTCGCGCTCGAGTTCGTTCGAATCCATAATGAGCTCGTCCGCTGCATCGCGTCTCAACGTGAAATCCGCCGACTGCTTCAACAGCGCGTCGACGAGCGTCGTCTTTCCGTGGTCCACGTGCGCGATGATGGCGATGTTCCTCAGCTGCATAAACGAAAAACGCCTCGCGGCGATCCGCGGTGCGGTCCCTCCTGCTCGTTCGTACTGTAACGCTCCCCCAGCGTGGAGTCAAGCGTCGAGATGATGTTGTTAAAAACCCCTCGTCATTTCGACCGAGGCCGCGCCGAGTGGCAAAATCTTCGTCAGTGAGGCGATTGGAGATCTCTCGGCTCCACGTTGTTTCGCTCGAGATGACGAAGGGGCAGTAGCGGTCTTCCGGGTCACCGCGTACGATGCGTGCGTTCGTAGCGTGTCCGAAACTCTTGACGAATCCTCTGCGCAATGCGGTCAACCTCGGTCACTCGAATGTGCTCTGGGGTCACGCGAAGAACGCGGATTTTCTCCTCCGCCGCGAGCCGGAGCATCCGTCGCCACGCGGGGTCTTCGAGTGCAGCGAGCGAGTATCGGAGGTCTTCGCGTTCAAGCGCGGTGCGGCCATGGAGGTCGTACCGTGGCGCAGAGCCGTCGAATTCGATGCCGACGACGAGGCAGCGTTTCCCGAAGATGCGCTTCGCGATCGCGCGCATCTTGTTCAGGCGCGTCCATTCGCAGAAGTACACGATCGGCCCGTTCGGGAATCGCTTCGCGGTCACGAGCATGTTCTCGAGCGCGGTGAGCTCCGTGGCAATCGGTGCGATCCGCCAGCGCGACGCGAGCCCGAGCACGCGGAGTTTCGGTCGCAGCCACCTCGCCATCTCACCTGCCTCCGTTCGGCGGTACGGACGGCGCATGTCGGTCGGCCCACCACACGGGACGATCGTCACCGCGCGCGTCCGGTATCGCTCCCACAGCCAGTTCACGACCTGCACGAGGTACGCGTGGTACGACCGGTCCGTCCGGATGTCCTCCGGAACGCCGTAGCCGTTGATGATCGCGGTGATGCGTGCGGTCATAGCCCCCGTTGCCGCTGTGCGGCGATGGCGAATTGGGTGAAGTAGCGGTCGAGGGAGTCGAGGTCGGTGTGGTACTCGTTTTGGCCAACGAGTGCATCGCAGAATACTTCGCGCGCGCGGGCAATTTCCTTCTTCCGCGGGAAACGCCAGCGGGGATCCATTATGGTGAGGTCGAAGAGTTCTAGCGCTCGAACGACCGCACCGTCGAGTCGCTGGCGATCTCCAGCGCGCATGGCAACAATCGCCCGATGTACCTCGCTCCCGGTATTCCCAAGTTGTTCATCGAGGGAGAACGCGTGCCACCGTCCTGCCGCGAGTTCCGCATGCATGAACGGCATATCAGCTCGTGAGTTTCGCGACCACGTCCACGATGATGCGTCGTATCTCCGGGTCCTCCACGCCACGGGAGCGATTCCCCCACGATGGACGGAGGTTGATCATGGAGTCGAATTCAATCCAATCCGCACGCGGCTTGTCCGGCCAGATGTTGATGCCCCAGAGATCGCCCTGCTGTGAGCCGCGATCGAGGAGGAATGCTTCCTCGTCCGCATGCAGTTGTGCTCCGACGACCATGACTTCGAGTCGAATATCAACGACCACCTTCACCATATCGCCAAATCGCTCCGTCGCGAGTCGGCGGAGTTCTTCCATGGAGATGTGCTGGTCAACGAGGTGCATGGTTACCTGCGTTGTCCTCCTTCGCCAAGGCTTCGGAGGACACTTCTTCGCGATCACAGTATACCCATCGACGTGAGGCGCAACATGCTTGCACTTCGAAGCCCCGAGCGCAAACGAGAGGCGAAGAAGTGGACCAGGCGGGAATTGAACCGGCGACCCCCTCATTGCAAATGAGGTGCTCCCCGCCAAAAGCCACCGCATTTTGGCGGGCCCGCCTGAATCCCGCAGGTTTCGGCGGGTACCACACTTGGACCGTGCCGGATTTGAACCGGCGACCCCCTCATTGCAAATGAGGTGCTCCCCGCCAAAAGCCACCGC
>CAZPCZ010000063.1:0-1154 GCA_964585225.1 uncultured Gammaproteobacteria bacterium | reverse complement strand
ACTTGGACCGTGCCGGATTTGAACCGGCGACCCCCTCATTGCAAATGAGGTGCTCTACCGCTGAGCTAACGGCCCACGTGGTGAGATCGTACCACCGTGGATCATCACGATCAATTCGTGTAGCGTAGAGAAGCATGCAGCTGAGGCCGAACCGGCTCCAACGGATCCCCCATGAGCCTGGGGTGTACACGTTCGTGAAACGAGGTCGTCCGATTTATATCGGGAAGGCCGCGGACCTCCGTGCCCGACTCGCGGCGTACACGCCGGGGAAGGATTGGAAAACGGACATGCTCCGGGAGGCGACGGGACTCCGTATCACGCGGACGGACTCCGAGCTCGAGGCGTTGCTCCTCGAGGCGAACTATGTTAAAGTCTTCCGTCCGAAGTACAATATTGCGAATCGCGATCAGAAATCGTTCCTCTCCATCCTCGTGACCGACGAGGAGTTCCCGCAGGTGCTCCCGACGCGTTCACATGCGCGCGCGGGGACATACTTCGGACCGTTCACCTCGGCGCACGCGGTGCGCGAGACGCTCCGGGCGCTCCGGAAGATTTTTCCATTCCGGTGCAAGGCCGCTCCGCGGCCGGCAGCAGAGCAGCAGAGCAGCAGAGCAGCAGAGCGCAGAGGGAAACCGTGCCTGTACTTTCACATGGGTCTCTGCGCCGGGACGTGCGCGGGGTTGATCACGGTGTCGGAGTATCGTCGTCGCGTGATCAATCCACTACTTCGCATCCTCAATGGGCAGGCGAAAGCCGCACGGCGGCTGCTCGATCCCGAGCATCGCCGACTTTTGGACAATGTGCTCGCGCACACGCGCGTGCTCTCCGTCACCGAGAAGTACGCGGCGGACCTCCATGACCTCCAGCGCGTGCTCCACCTCCCGCAGCTCCCGCGACGCATCGAAGGGTATGACATCTCGAACATCCACGGACTCGAGGCCGTGGGGTCCATGGTCGTCGCGATTGACGGCGAGCCTGCACCGAGTGAGTACAAGCGATTCAAGATCAAAACGCTCGAGGGGAGGAGCAATGACGTGGGGATGCTCCGGGAGGTGCTCACGCGACGGCTGCAACACTCGATTCGAATCAAGAATGATGAATCAAGAATTATGGACAGGGACCCGTGGCCCGATCCCGACCTCATCCTCATCGAC
>CAZPCZ010000062.1:0-8411 GCA_964585225.1 uncultured Gammaproteobacteria bacterium | reverse complement strand
AACTATGACAACGCCACTGGCGAGCACCATCGAACTATCCCGCTACTTTCGAATTTCCAGCCGGAGCCATCATGGGCTGGTATTCCTAGCCGAACTCGCACGGGAATCGGCGACGGGCAAGCCGTTGAGCATCCGTTCAGTCGCGAAGGAGATGCACCTCTCCGAGGGGTACCTCGAAGAGCTCGTTCGATGCTTGCGTGCGGGCGGCATCGTCCGCAGTGCGCGCGGTCGTCGCGGCGGGTACGTGCTCGCAAAGCCGCTGGAGCATATCACGATGGGTGAGGCCGTTCGTCTGCTCGACGGTCCGGTCATTCTCGCGCACTGCCAGGATGCGACCGCCGGAGCGTCGTGCCCGGCCGAGGGCCGCTGCGTGAGTCGTCACTTTTTCGGAAAGCTCAAGACAGCGATTGATCGGGAACTCGATTCCACGACGCTCGCGGACCTCGTGTCGGACGGAAATCCAAAATCCGAATATCGAAATCCGAAACAAATCCAAAATCAAAATTCCTAAATTCGAACATTCGAGTTTGTTTCGAATTTCGGATTTCGAGCTTCGGGTTTATGAGTGATACGCGAACTGTCTACTTGGACCACGCCGCGACCACACCGCTCGACCCGCGAGTCCGTGCGGCCATGGAACCGTGCCTCACCGTGGAGTACGGGAATCCATCCGCGCTCTACGCAGCCGGTCGCCGGGCGAAGGAGGCGCTCGACCGCGCGCGCAAACAGGTTGCCGCGGTACTCCACTGCAGCCCAGAGGAGATCATCTTCACCGGCAGCGGAACCGAGAGTGACAACATGGCGGTGCTCGGCGTCGCTCGCTACTACCGCGCTCGAGGGAACCACGTCATCGTCTCTGCGATCGAACACCACGCGGTGCTCAATGCGGCTGAGCGCCTCCGGAAGGAGGGGTTCGATGTTACGTTCCTGCCGGTGGATCAGTACGGGTCCGTCGATCCAGAGATTGTGCGTACTGCGCTCCGTCCGGAGACCTCGCTCATCTCGATCATGGCTGCGAATAATGAGATCGGGACGATTGAGCCGATCAAGGCGATTGCGAAGGTCATTCGCGATTGGAAGCGCGAGCATGGCCGCAAGCCAACGGAGCCCCCATTCCTCCACACCGATGCGTGCCAGGCTGCGGGTGCGCTGGACCTCGATGTCCAGAAGCTCGGCGCGGACTTCCTGACGATCAACGGGTCGAAGATCTACGGCCCGAAGGGGACCGGCGTACTCTATGTTCGGCGCGGCGTGCGGTGTGAGCCGATCGTGTACGGCGGCGGTCAGGAGCAGCGGCTGCGTTCGGGCACGGAGAATGTTGCTGGGATTATCGGCCTCGCCACCGCGCTTGAGATCGCCGAAGCGCAGCGCGAGGAAGAGGGGCAGCGACTCACGAAGCTCCGCGACCAGCTCATCGCCGGCATCATGGAGCGCGTGCCGAAGGTCGTGCTCAACGGCCACCCGACCGAGCGCCTCCCGAACAACGTGAATGTGTCCATCCTCGATATCGAAGGCGAGGCCATGCTCCTCTACCTCGATGCGAAGGGTATTGCAGCGGCGACCGGCTCCGCGTGTGATTCGCAGTCCCTCGACCCGAGCCACGTCATCCTCGCCATCGGACGCCCGTACGAGTACGCGCACGCGAGCATCCGGTTCACGCTCGGGCGGTCGACGACGGTGGAAGACATCGAGTACGTGCTCGACGTTCTCCCGAGCATCGTTGAGAAACTCCGAAAGATCTCACCGGTGAAGCTCGAGCTCGACAGTCGGAAGGTCGTCGGCTCGGGTGCCTCGAAGGATATGGCCGGCGCGTTCGCATCGATGGGGAGGCCACATTGGGAGAAAGCGAAAATGCAAAACGCAGAACGCAAAATGCAGAACTGAGGTGTCCCCGCTTTTCTCCCCCTCTTTGAGAGGGGGAGCGAGAGGGGGTGGGGGAGTTGCGCTCCAACAGATTCGATGCTTCTATGGTGAATCCAAAGAAACCACTGACGAACAAGGACATGGCGGGTGCGGAGATCGTGAACCAGCACACCGGTGAGAAGTGGGTGTACTCGCCGATCGTGAAGGATCACTTCTTCAATCCGCGCAACCTTCTTTTGGAAGATCCGAAAGAGGGCGAGTTCGACGCGGTCGGAATGGTCGGGAGCCCCGCATGTCTCGCGCCGGATACGATCATTCCAACGATCTCTGGGATGAAAACGATCGATGAGGTTCAGGTTGGCGATCGAGTGTTCGCACATGATGGAAAGGATCACGAAGTCGATCGTCAGTATCGTCCTAGGATTGAGGAGCAGTGCTACCGCATCACGACGAAGCTCGGGGGCATTGTGCTCACGGGAGATCACCTTATCCAGTCGAAGCAACTCCCGAAAACGGATACGTATCGTCGCGTCGAGTACAAACAGCGGATCCCGACGGCATGGAACCATGCGGCTGAACTCGAGGCGCGGGATATCTGTGTGTATCCTATTCCGAAGGTCATTCGGCGTCTTGCACGTATCCACGTGCCCGTTGATCGTGCGTCGTATGATTTCAAGAGTCGGGCCATTCCCACGCGATTACCGATCGAGCCGGACCTCCTCGAATTGTTCGGATACTTTATCGCCGAAGGATATACACGGGAGACGGAACTTGGATTTGTTTTTGGTGTGCATGAACTCGCGTACGGCGAGCGGGTTCGTGATCTCGTGCAGCGGTACTTCGGGCTCTCAGCAACATTGAAGGTGCGCGGAGCGCGTCTCGATGTGTGCGTGTACAATGTGCATCTCGCAAAATTCCTCCGTGCGACGTTCGGTGCAGGAGCTGCGGAGAAACACATCCCACACGAGTGGCTGTTCCTACCCCTCGATGTGCAGCGGGCTTTCATCCTTGGGTGTTGGCGCGGTGATGGACACGTGAACCTCACACGTCGGAATCCCCGCGCAGGATATACGACGATTTCGTCGCTGCTCGCACAGCAGCTCAAGTTTCTCCTCCTGCGACAGCGGATTGTCCCGGCATTCTACGTCGAGGAGGCACATCGGAGCGCGGATACGAACCATCGGCGCGCGTATCGATTGCATGTCGGGGACATCGCATCACTCGAGCGGCTCTGCGCGATTCTCGGCATTGCGTTCGTATGGCCGAAGCGTCGGACGGCGCGATGGGTGTGGACGGATGATGAGGCGGCGTACGTCCCCATTACGTCCGTTGAGCGTGTACCGCAGCCAAGTGAACGCCTTCGAAACGTCGAGGTCCCCGGCCCACATACGTACCTCACCGATGCATTCGCGGTACACAACTGCGGGGACGTCATGAAGATTTGGATCAAGGTGGACCGTGCCGAGGATCGTATCACGGATCTCAAGTGGCAGACGTTCGGGTGCGGTTCCGCGATCGCCTCCACGTCCATGTTCTCTGTGATGGTCACGGAGGGTGGCGGCATGAAGATTGATGACGCGCTGAAGATTAAACCGCAGCACGTCATGGAGCGGCTCGCCGGGCTTCCGGATCGGAAGATTCACTGCTCGGTGCTCGCGGACAAGGCGTTCCGCAAGGCGGTGAACGAGTACTTCCGTGCCTCGAATCAGCCGGAGCGAATCATGGTTGATGGCGCGAAGGTCGTGGACGCTCGCCTCAACATCACCGACCACGACATCGAGGAAGCGGTGCTCGAAGGCGCGCAAACGCTCGAGGAGGTCCAGAAGAAACTGAAGGTCGGCGTTGGCGATCCGGGCGCGATTCCTGAAATTGAGCAACTGATTCGGTTTTATAGGGAGAAGTACTTCGGGTAAGAACATTCGAATCTACGAATGCGGATCCGAATACTTCGAATGAACGGGCGTTGCAGGTATTCGTTGCATTCGAATCCGGATTCGGATCATTCGGATGTTCTTCCGGCATATGTCCGATCTCCAGCAATCCATCCGTGAAAAAATTGAGGCCATCCTCGCCGAGGTTCGGCCGAGTTTGGAATCCCATGAGGGCAACGCGCAGCTCGCCGAAGTGGACGCAGATGGGAACATCACGCTCAAGATCGAGGGCTCCTGTCGCGGATGCCCGATGTCCGCCATGACCTTCGGCCTCGGAGTCGAAAAGATGATTCGAGAACGATGCCCGGAAGTGAAGGAGGTCTTCTACACCTGAACGCCGCCCATTGCGGGCGGCGCCGTAGTTGGTACGATGGCAAAAGGTCGTGTTTTCCAGCGGTCGCGGAGATTTACTCGTAATGTTGGTCACATGTATGAACAGCAGAGCAGAGGCACCTCGATCCGGGGATGCTGGCGAGCGTCCCCTCTCAGAACACTCCCTGGACAGACTACAGGAACTATTCTTATTTGAGGCTGGCCCAGCGGCACTCGATGTCTTGCTCGCGAAAGCGGGTCCTAGCGCTGAGCAATCTACGAAGGTGATAGATAAGCTCGATAAGATTATTGCAGCCATGCAGTGGAAGGCTGGCACCGCAGCAGAGAGAGAGAGGCTGTGGGCCACGCGAGAGGATACCGACTCGCAATCACAGGTGTTGAGGAGCGCTTGAGCAAAAAATGACCCACCGGTCCCACACGATAGTTGTGCACGCGCGCCGAGTATGAGCCAACCGCGTTCCGTCGATCATCGCATCCGCGCGATCGTAAAGAAGATCGCGCGAGAGTTCCAGCCGGAGAAGATCATCCTCTTCGGCTCGTATGCGTGGGGGCATCCGACTTCAGAGAGCGACCTCGATCTCTTCATCGTGAAGTCGGGACTACGGAAGCCGAAGCACCTTCGGACGACGGACATCGATCGTTTGCTCGACCGCGCGCCGATGGCGTGGGATGCGCTCGTCTACACGCCAGAGGAAGTTGAGGATCGTATTGCGAGAGGCGATTTCTTCATCCGTCGTATCATGAATGAGGGGACAGTCCTCTATGCCGCCTGACTACCATAACCTCGCGGGCGGATGGTTTCGGAAAGGTAATGAGGATCTGGAAACCGCTATGCTCGTACGCGACGAGCGCACGTACCCATCCATGGCGTGTTTCCATGCGTTGGGAGTACTGTAGCGCGGTATGTCCGCGACCCCTCGCATCGGCAAAATCGTCATCGACCGTGACCTCTGCATCGGTGCCGCGTCGTGCGTGACGATCATGCCCGGCGTGTTCCAGCTCGACGAGGAGAACAAGGCCGTCATCGTGCCCGGGAGCGAATCCGCGTGGGCGGATGTGGAGACGGTCATCATGGCAGCCAAAAGCTGCCCCACGAAGGCCATTTTCGTGTATGATGAGGAGGGGAATCAGTTGTATCCCGAATCCTAGGTATGGCAGGTGAACCGATCACAAAAGAAGATATCAAGGAAACCTTCAAAGAGTTTCGAAAAGAGGTGAAGAAGGATATCCATGAGGCAATTGACGAGCGGGTTCCAAAGATCATTGACGAGCGCCTCGATGCTCGTCTGCCGCTCATACTTGGTCAATTTACGGAGGAGGTGCTTTTGCCATCGTTCACGACGATGCTCGATGAATCGTTGGCGAAGCATCGCCACGAACTCAAGACGTACCTCGATGAGAAAGTCGCAGATATTCGCGGTGAAATTGTGCTCCTGCGCAAAGGGTTCTTGCTCCTCATTGATGCACTTGGACGACATCGCGTGCTTCCCGCCCATGAACTCCAGCACATTGTGCGGATGGTTCACCCAGCACAGGATCGCACATAGTAATGTGAGCTATCGTATGGGTACACCAGTGATTCAAGAGATGCGGGAAGATCTCGCGCAGTACGAAACGGTATTTCGACGATACCTCTCGAGCGAAGTTGCCACGCGAAACGGTGACTATGCAATGGCTGAACAATTTATGACTGAACTCTTGCAGCTCATGAGAAAATACGATGTGGGAACAGAGCATGAGCGTCAATCGCTCCTCGATTATTTCCCTGATACTTTTCGAGACCGTCTTACTGGTGTGCTGCAACGCAAGAACAATTCCTCGCTTGTGTGATGCGTGATCATATGCCATCATCCGCCCAGTACGAGCCGAAACCGTTGCCATTCAAGAAATCGCTCATCGGCATCTCCGATAAGGCGATAGCGATTCACCACGACAAGCTGTACGTGGGGTATGTGAATAAGCTGAAGGAGGTTTCTGCGAAGCTCATGGAAATGAGCGCGTCCGGCGTGGGTCTCGCAGAGGCCAACCAGACGTACTCGGAGCTCCGTGCACTCCGCGACGGGGAGACGTTCGCGGCAAACGGGGTGTACCTCCACGAGTACTACTTCAACGTGCTCGGGGGAGACCCTTCGACAAGCTCAGGGCAGATGCGCGGGCCGCTCGTTGATGCGCTGCTGGAGAAGTACGGTTCGCTCGAGAAGTTCATCAACTTTTTTTCCGCCACCGGCATGGCAGTGCGCGGTTGGGTTGTGCTCGCATGGGATACCCACGCGGGACGGCTGAAGATCTACGGCGCCGACGCGCACAACCAAGGCGGTGTCTGGGGTGCCATCCCCATCATCGTCCTCGACGTCTACGAGCACGCCTACTTCATGGACTACGGTTCCGACCGCAAGAAGTACATCGAAGATTTCTGGAAGAATCTCAATTGGGAAGCCGCAAACATCGTATACGAACGTGCGAACGGAATCGTCCGGTAACTCGAGCTTGCAGCTTGGAGCTGTCAGCCTGTAGCTCTCTATGCTTCACATCGGTCAATCCGCGCCATCGTTCGAGCACGTGACCGCGTACCAGAAGGGGCACGAGGGGTTTCGGCATGTGTCGCTCAAGGACTACGCGGGGAAGTGGGTTGTGCTGTTCTTCTACCCGCGCGATTTCACTTTCGTCTGTCCGACGGAGATTCGGGGGTTCGGGCAGCAGGAGGCGGAGTTCCGGAAGCTCAATGCGGAGATCCTCGCGGCATCAACCGACTCTGAGTGGAGCCACAAGGCGTGGTTCGAGCGGGACCTCGCCGAGGTTGACTACCCCGTGCTCGCGGACACAACGCACGCGGTATCAACTGCGTACGACGTGTATAATGAAACGGATGGGAAGGCGGAGCGCGGCCTCTTCCTCATCGATCCGGATGGCATCGTCCGGTACGCGCTCGTGAGCGCCGGCAGTGTCGGGCGATCGGTGGACGAAACGCTCCGCGTGCTCAAGGCGCTGCAATCCGGCGAGCTGTGCCCAATCAATTGGAAACCAGGGACCAAGACGCTTGGCAAAGCCTGAGATATGGCCGACCCGTACGAGAAGTACATCGCCTCGGCCCCAAAGAAGTGCTGCGTGTGCGGCGTCGGGTTCAGCGCGACGAAAGCATCGATTACGAAGGAGTTCACCGGCGAGTACTACTCGTTCTGTTCCCCGGAGTGCATCGGCGCATTCGAGACAGAACCAGAAAAATTTGCAAGGATGGACGAGGAAGATGAAAACGGCGAATAATTCGTTACTCCTCTACGCCTCTATGTCCGCTACGCCCTCAATCACCATCTACTCCACCCCAACCTGCCCGTACTGCAAGATGGCGAAGGAGTACTTCAAGTCGAAGAACCTCGCGTACTCGGACATTGACGTCGCTGCAGATCCCGCAAAGGCGGACGAGATGATCAAGAAGTCCGGCCAGATGGGCGTGCCGGTCATTGATATCGGCGGAACCATCATCGTGGGGTTCGACAAGCCGAAGATCAACGCCGCGCTCGGGCTCTAAGGAGCCCGAGCGATGGTATGTGGCTGCCCATTGCCGCGTTTGGCGCAGAGCTCGCGGCGACGATCACCGGCTTTGGCGCAGCGACACTCTTCCTCCCGTTCGCGCTCCTCGCACTGCCGGCGCGCGAGGCGGTCGTTGTGACCGCACTCTTCCACTTCGTTGGGAACCTCGCGAAGGGCGGAATCTTCCGACGGACCATCAACTGGCGCCTCGCGCTCACGTTCGGGATCCCGAGCGTCGTCGCCACTGCGGTCGGTGCGTGGTTCCTCGGTGACCTCTCGACCGCCGTGCTCCGGCGTCTCATCGGTGCGGTCCTCATCCTCGCATCGATCATCGAGTGGCGCGCTGAATCTTTGCGGCTTCCGGCGAGGGCGACGACTGCGGCTGTGGCTGGCGCGGTCGCTGGCGGGCTCGCCGGGCTCACCGGCGTCGGCGGAGCGCTGCGCGGCGTCGTCCTCCTCACGTTCCAGCTCCCGCGCGAGGTGTACATTGGCACCGGCGCCGCGATCGCGATCATGACCGACCTCAGCCGGAACGCGACGTACCTCCTCCGTTCCACCGCTGACGTCCAGCCGCGCGTACTCATCCCGGTGCTCATTGCGGCGGTTGTCGGCACCCTCCTCGGCCGGAAGCTTCTCCAACGCATCACCGTCGGTGCTTGGCGTACGGTCGTCCTCCTCGCACTCCTCGGATTCGGGATATACTACCTAGATCCTGCGTGATCTCAACGAAATAATCAGGAAATGGTGGTGAATACA
>CAZPCZ010000061.1:0-8412 GCA_964585225.1 uncultured Gammaproteobacteria bacterium | reverse complement strand
CGACGGTCCTCCCCCTCTCCCGCCAAAGGCGGGCAGGCGCTCCCTTCCCGGTGGGAGGGGGAGAAAGGAGACGCTCAATGACCGAAGTGTACGTCGTCGGCAAGCGCCTCCGCCTCGATCCGTCCTCCGCGATTGGCAAGGGCGGGGAGGCGGATGTGTATGACATCGGGGGCGGGATGGTTGCGAAGATCTTTAAGCCGCCGACGCATCCGGACTTCACGGGTCTGTCACAAGAGCAGCGCAACGCTGCCGAGCGCATCGCGCAGCACCAGCGGAAGCTCCGTTCATTCCCGACGAATCTCCCGAAGCGCGTCGTCGCGCCGGTTGACCTCGTGACGGAACGGAGTGGAGCGATCATCGGCTATACGATGCCCTTCCTCCAGAACGCGGAACTCCTCCGCCGCTACAGCGAACGAAGGTTCCGCGCGAGCGGAGTGTTGAATACGGCGGTGATCGCGGTGCTCCGCGATCTCTGGGGGACGGTGGACGGCGTGCATCGGGCCGGGGTGGTCATCGGAGACTTCAACGACCTGAATATCCTCGTCCGGGGTGCCGAGGCGCACCTCATCGATGCGGACAGCATGCAGTTCGGGAAGTTCGCGTGCCGCATGTTCACGGCGCGGTTCGTGGATCCGACGCGGTGCGACCCGAAGGCCTCGGCATTGCTCCTCGTCCAGCCGCACACGGTGAACTCGGACTGGTACGCGTTCGCGATCATGCTGTTCCAGTGCCTGCTCTTCGTCGATCCGTATGGCGGCGTGTACGTGCCGAAACGCATACAGGATCGTATGCCACATGACCAGCGGCCGTTGAAGCGCATCTCGGTGTTCCACCCCGACGTTCGGTACCCGAAGCCCGCAGTGCACTACCACGTCCTGCCGGATGACCTCCTGCAGTACTTCCATCGGATGCTCGAACAGGACGAGCGCGGGGTATTCCCGCATCCGCTCCTCGAGCAGCTCCGGTGGACCACGTGCGCACAGTGCGGGATCGAGCATGCGCGAGCCATGTGCCCGGTGTGTCAGATCGCACCGCCTGCTGCGATCCGCGAAACGACGGTCGTACGCGGCACGGTGACGGCAACGCGTATCTTCCGAACGCCGGGCGTGGTTCTCTACGCGACGATCCAGGATGGTGAACTCCGTTGGCTCGCGCATGAGAGCGATACGTTCCAGCGTGAGGATCGCTCGGTCGTCCTGCGCGGCCCGCTCGATCCGCAGCTTCGGTATCGCATCCAGGGGACGACGACGTTCTTCCTGAAGGACGGACAAGCGGTGGCGCTCGCGCCGGGCGAGGAGCCCGTGTCGCGAGTGGTGGATGCGGTGGGCAGTCGCGCGACGTTCGACGCGAACGTCAACCACGCGTACTGGGCCGAAAACGGACGACTGCTCCGTGACGGCGCGGTTGGTCCCGAGCGCATCGGTGATGTGCTTCGCGGGCAGACGCACATCTGGGTGGGACCAACATTCACCCGCCAGAATTCCCCCTCAGGGGATTTCGGCGGGTTCGGCTTCGGATGCTATCGCGCAGGAAATCTCAGCGTCGCGTTCGTCTTCGATGCCGAACGACGTGGGATCAACGACGCGGTGGCACTCCCACCGATTCGTGGGCAGCTCGTGGACGCGGCATGCGCGTTCAGTGCGGATCGCTGCTGGTTCTTCACGGCCACGCAGACCCGCCAAAATTTGCGTGGCGGCAATTTAGGCGGGCAGGTCGCGGCAACAACCATGCACCGTGCAACCGTCATCCGATCGGATGGCTCGATCGAGGCCACGGCCGAGGCGCAGGCCGGTGACGGCTCGTGGCTCGGCACGATTCGCGGGAAGGCGGCCGCACGGAACTTCCTCCTCGCGCCGACCGACGATGGTGTCGTCCGCGTCGAGCCGGATGGATCTGGCGGACTCGCGGTCACGAAGTCGTTCCCGGACACGGAACCGTTCGTGGATGCGGGATCGGCGCTCCACATCGGGAGTCGCGGACTGTACGTCGTGAGCAAGCGCGAAATCCATGTGCTGAAGATCGCGTAGCGAATCCCACCCCCTCTTTTTCTCCCCCTCCCGGTGGGAGGGGGAGAGAGTGGGGGAGGAACAAATGCACCCTACTGCTTCGGCGGCTGGGTGCCTCCCCCGGTGCATGTCTGACCAGACGTGTTCCGGGCGGGGTACCTCGCCCCGAATAGTGCATGTCATTGCGAGCGAAGCGAAGCAATCTCGCCCGATGGTGGACGGGATTGCCACGCTCGGCTTACGCCTCGCTCGCAATGACGAAAGAAAAAAGGAGAACGATCATGGCAACCGCACTCCCGCTTCCGAAGTTCTACGATCCCAAGAACGCGCGCCTGTGGGGCTACCGCCCCGATCTCCAGGCGGTGTTCGAGGCCGCCATGGAGGCGCGCAAGCGCCTCGGCATCAAGCCCGCCGCGTCGGCAAAGGCGAAGATCCACGTCGTCGGCATCGACGTCCAGAAGGACTTCTGCTTCCCCGAGGGCACGCTGTACGTCGCGGGGCGCAGCGGCACCGGCGCGATGGACGACTCCGCGCGCTTCGCGGAGTTCCTCTACCGGAACGCCGGCCTCATCACCGACCTCTCGACGACGCTCGACACGCACTTCCTGTTCCAGATCTTCTTCGCCTCGTTCTGGGTGGACGAGGCGGGGGAGCCGCTGAAGCCGCACACGCTCGTCGTGGCGGAGGGCGGCCTCCTCGCGAACAAGGGCCTCGACGGCACGACGCTCCACGGGAGCGTGCTCCCGAACCCGGCGATGGCGTCGCTGCTCGGCGTGAGCTACGAGTGGCTCGTCAGGCAGGCGCGGTTCTACTGCGAGGAGCTCGGCAAGGGCGGGAAGTACGTGCTCTACCTCTGGCCGTTCCACTGCATCCTCGGGACGGATGGGCACGCGCTCGTCGGCATCATCGCCGAGGCGCGCGCGTACGTCTCGTTCCTCCGGGGCCGTCAGTCGTTCTGCGAGGTGAAGGGCGGAAACCCGCTCACCGAGAACTACTCGGTGCTCCGGCCCGAGGTGCTGCTCCGCTGGGACGGCAAGGGCACGATCGGTCAGAAGAACACGGCGTTCATCGAGACGCTCATGGCCAGCGACGTCGTCGTGTTCGCCGGCCAGGCGGCGAGCCACTGCGTGAAGTCCTCGATCGACGACTTCCTCGACGAGATCGTCGCGAAGGACGCGGCGCTCGCGAAGAAGGTGTACATCCTCGAGGACTGCATGTCGGCGGTGACGGTGCCGGACGGGAAGGGCGGCTTCGCGGCCGACTTCACGCCGCAGGCCGAGGCCGCGCTCGACAAGTTCCGGAAGGCCGGGATGCACGTCGTGCGATCCACGACGCCGATCGACCAGTGGCCGGGCGTCAACCTGTAACCGATATCACGGATGATGCGGATGGATCGCACTGATGATGCGGATACGCGGATTCGGTATCGGCGTCATCAGCATATCCGCATCATCTGCTCGGCTGATCCGCATCATCCGTGATATCACCCACGAAAGGAGACCAACCATGTCCAGCAAATCCGCACCCAGCACCCCCAACCTCCAGTCTCTCTTCGGCGCCGCGAAGGCGGCCGGGGAGCTCTCGCCGGGATCCGCCGCGGTGCTCGCGCTCCCCGACTACGGAGCGCAGATCCAGGCGGGTCTCGGCATCAAGGTCGACGACGTCGCCGCGAGCGAGGTGTTCCTCGTCTCGGTGCTCGTCGACGACTCCGGCTCGATGTCGCCGAACGTGAAGGCGGCATGCGACGGCCACAACGAGGTCATCGACGCGCTCGTCGCGTCGAAGCAGGGCGACGGCATCCTCGCTGCCTGCCAGTACCTCTTCGAGAAGATCCTCTACCCGTTCGCGCCCGTCGCGCAGGCGGTGAAGATGGATGGGCGGAACTACCGCGCGGACGGCTCGCACACGCCGCTCTACGACCGTGCGATCGTCGTGCTCGGCACTGCGATCGCGAAGGCGCAGGAGTTCGCGGACAACGGCGTCGTCTGCCGCACGGCGACGCTCATCGTCACGGACGGCGCGGACAACTCCTCGTCGGCCACGCCGGCGAAGGTGAAGAAGATCGTCGAGGACATGCTCAAGCAGGAACGGCACATCGTCGCGGGCCTCGGCATCGACGACGGCGGTACCGACTTCCGGGCCGTGTTCAAGGGGATCGGGATCCGCGACGAGTGGATCCTCACACCCGCGAACTCGCCGAGCGAGATCCGCCGCGCGTTCCAGGTGTTCTCGCGGTCCGCCGTGCAGGCCTCGCAGAGCGCCGCGAGCTTCTCGAAGACCGCCGCGGGCGGATTCGGGAGCCCGTAGCGACTCCCACGCAACACAGACGGCCCTCGAGCAGTGCTCGGGGGCCGTTTTCCATCGGCCATTGACACATCAATCATCTTCGGGTACGATGGGTTGCTGTTGAGTACCGGAGATACCAGGGAAGAAAGGAGTGCACCTTGCCATGAAGATCGCCGCATTCGGCGGGAGTTTTAACCCGCCTGGGCTGCACCATCGCGCGATCGCGGAGGCGCTCGCGCTCCAATTCGACCGCGTCGACGTCGTCCCGTGTGGACCGCGGCCGGACAAGCTAACGGTGGACGACGTTGACCCCGCGCACCGCGCCGCAATGGTCCACCTGACGTTTCGGGGGATCCCGAACGTTCGGGTCGACGACAGCGACCTTGAGGAGCCGACGTTCACGCGGACGTTCGAGCTCGACCAGATGCTGCGTGCGGAAGGAGAGCCGTGGCACGTCATCGGCACCGACCTCATCCAGGGCGGCCGCGACGGGACCTCGATCATCCAGCGCGAGTGGGCGCGCGGATCGGAGCTCTGGGCTCACGCAAACTTCGTCGTCATCGCCCGCGATGGGTACCCGATCGACGAGCGCGACCTCCCACCGCACCGCATGGTCATCACGCCGCCGCGGGCGGGCGCGAGCTCGGACATCCGACGTCGCGTGTTCGACCACGAGTCGATCACCGGCCTCGTGTTTCCGAAGGTCGAGCGGTACATCGAGCGCCGTGGTCTCTACCGCGGTGGACGAGCGTCACGGACGTTCTCACCGCTCATCGTCGGAGAACCTCGGCTCCTCGTTGTTTTCGACCAGCGGGATGCTCGCGCGGTCGCGATTGCCGAGCAACTCGCACCGTTCACCGTTCGCGATGCGTCACGTGACCACGCGAACGCGGTCGTCGTGATCGGCGGAGACGGCATGATGCTCGGGGCGATGGCTCAGCACTGGCGGCTCCGCGCCCCGTTCATCGGGTTCCGCACCGGACGGCGCGCCTTCCTCCTCAACGACCCGCCGGAGGAATTCCCGGCGGAGTACTTCCGCCAGAACTTCGACATCCGGTGGAGCCCGGGATTGCACGTCCGGACGCAGTCGCCCCTCGGCGGTCGGACCGAGCTCACGTTCAACGACGCATGGATCGAACGTGCGAGCCCCCAGACCGCGTGGGTTGAGGTGCGGGTGAACGACCGGGTGCGGGTGCCGGTGCTCCGGGCGGATGGCGCGATCGTCGCGACCTCGCTCGGTTCGACCGGCTACGCGCGCGTCGCCGGCGCGAACCCGATCCCAATTGGGACGCCGAATCTCGTCCTCGCCGGGCTCCTCGTTGATGACCCGCTCGGTTGGCGGCCGGCGTACCTCGACGCGAGCGACGTCGTGGAGTTCCGGAGCGCGGATCCCTGCAGCCCGCCGAAGCGACCGCTCCGCGGTGTCGCGAGCGGGGTCGACCTCGGGCAGGTCGAACGGATGGTCGTGCGGGTCAGCCGCGTCGCCGCGGTCGAGCTCGCGCTCACGCCGGACTACGACCTCATGTCTCGGCTCCTCCGGCTCGAGCAGTCCTCGGCCGGCGAGCAGCGCTAGGTACCCTTAGAACCTTTCGCGCGAAAGGTTCCAAGGAGACGAGGTAGGAAAAAGTTTCGGCCCCCCGATGTACATCGGGGGGCCGTTCATGTTGTTTGCTGGGTGGCGGGAAGGTTCACCCGCGTCCTAGAGCCGGTTGCGGCTCGAGGTCTTGTCCGGGCCCGCCGGCTTCGGGATCGCGTCCGACGCCGGGCGCGAGGACTGCGACGGCTGGCTGCCCGAGGGGCTGGGACCGTTCCCGCCGTGCGCGCCCGAGGGCCGCTGCTGGCTGCCGCCCGACCCGCTCTTGTCCGAGCCCATGTCCTGCTGCGAGCGCAGCTGCTGCACCGAGGAGTGCTTGCCGTCGTAGTAGTCGCTGCTGCGGTCCGAGCCCGTCCGCCGCATGGCCGTCGAACCGGCCGCCGCCCGCACGCTCGCGCCGCGCTGCGCGAACCGCTGCGCATCGCCGACATCGACCTCGATCTTCTGGAGGACGGCGACGATGATCTGGGACTCGCGCGAGCCGAAGCGCATGAGCAGCATGCGGACCTCCCGCACCCGCGTCACCGCGCGCTGGTAGTCCCCGCGGGCGGCGTAGCGGTACGCGTCCGCGATCGCCTGCGCGGCCTTGAGGCGCAGCCGCTGCTCCTCGACCGCCTGGTCCGGCTGCTGATCGGCCTCGC
Organism: uncultured Gammaproteobacteria bacterium; assembly: GCA_964585225.1. Taxonomy (GTDB): domain Bacteria; phylum Patescibacteriota; class Patescibacteriia; order JACPHY01; family JACPHY01; genus CAZPCZ01. Next base: position 1,885 of record CAZPCZ010000061.1, on the reverse strand, counting down.
TCGCCTCCACGTACCGGAACTTCGCCTCCTCCGTGAGGTCGAACGCGCCGCCCTTCGTCTCGACACCGGTGAAGCGCACCGACGCCGCGAGCGTGTCCCGCGGGAACGCCGTATCCCGCACCGGCACCTCGAGCGCGATGACGACGTCCTGCCGCTCGCCGCTGTAGAGCTGGCCGATCGTCACCGTGACGACGCCGTTGTCCTCGGTCCGCACGGTGAAGTCGTTCAAGACCTCCTTCACGCGGATGCCGGCCCCCGTCCTCACCTCGAGGCGGACGTCGGTCGCGGCGACCGACCTGAGCGCCCCGAGTTCGAGCGCGAACGTCTCGAGGATGCCATCGGCGCTCTCGGCGTGGTAGAAGTTCCCGCCGCTCTCCCGCGCGATCGACGTGAGGAGCTCGGGGTTGTACCCGCCGCTCCCCGCGCCATCCTCGACGATCTTCGCGCCGAAGCCGATCGTGGTGATCGGCGTCTTGCCGTCGAGCCGGGCCCGGATCGCCATCATGACGTCGGGGTACTTCCGCGGCTCCACGGTCGGCAGGCCGTCCGTGAACAGGATGACCCGCCGCACGCGGCCCTCGCTCGCCGGCTCCTCCGTGAGGAGCGCGAGGCTCCGGAGGCACCCACCCGTGAGGTCGGTGTTCGCGATCGGCTGCAGCTGACTGATCTGCTCGATGAGCCGGAGCCGCTGCGCCTCCGTGAGCTCGACGATCGGCGCGAGCACCGTGACCTCGGTCGAGTAGACGACGATGCCGACGCGGTCGCGGCGGTCGAGGTTCTCGACGAACCGCCGCGCCGCGACCTTCGCGAGTTCGAGCTTCGTCGGGGTCGGGCTCGCGGCCGTCGCCGGGTCGGACATCGAGCTCGAGATGTCGAGCGCGATGACGACGTCGATCGGCTTCCGCTTCGCCTCCTCGACCTCCGGCGCGGCGACGCTCACCATGAGGTGCACGTCACCCGGGGCTTCGTGGTTGATCCTCCCTCGGTCCAGTCTGGTTTCGATCTTCATGGTCCTTGCTCCTGTGGTTGTGGTTCGAGTGCGCGGGTGCGAAATCGCGGGAACGGCGATCTCCAAAACCCTACGCGTTACTCTCCCCACATCCCGCTCCTGCGAACGCTTGCCCGTCTGACTTCCGCAGTGCGGATGTCGTCGGGGCGGACGAGCCCAACTCCGACGCTGCGGTCGGAGGCGGCTTGTCCCAAACGTCCCAAAAGGAGTGGAGATGTGCCTTGCGTTTGCAAAGGGCACGGTGAGTATGCGACGCCCCTCAGGATGCGTCAAGTCTCGAGTGTCGTCGGTTTCGACGTCAGAGGGGTTCGACTTGACAACGACGCCACAATTTGCTATGAGGGAGATGCGCGCACCAGTATGATGGACCTGCACCTTCCCAATAGAGTGGTGCCAACACGAGAGGAGACATTCCGATGGAGAGAATGTGGCAACAGGTAGCAGCGGCGGTCATCGCCGCGCTCGCCGTCGTAACGCCAGCGGCCGCGCAGGGGATCACCCCCTGCGATTCCACCGTCGTCGATGACAGTGGCGCACTCAGTAGCGGACTCGGTCGCGTCAGCGACGCGGTGGGTTCGCTCGAGCGTCGCGGCGCGATCGTGCGTGTGCGGACCTTCCGCACGTTCGGTTCCTACGGAAGCCTCGACCACCTCCGGGCGGCGATCGTCCGGGAGTGCCCGTCGTGGCGCGCGCCGAATGGCGAGAACCGCGACAACCTCATCGCGGTGCTCCTCGCGGTGGACGATCACGAGGTCGGCATCTACACCGGCGTGGATTGGTCGCGGATCAATGACGCCCACAGCGTCGCGATCCAGACCGATGTCATGGGCCCGTATTTCCGCGGCGGGAACTTCGCCGAGGGGATCGCCGCCTACC
>CAZPCZ010000060.1:0-8454 GCA_964585225.1 uncultured Gammaproteobacteria bacterium | reverse complement strand
TCTGAGAGGCTGTGAAAATCGGGCCGGAGGCCCGATTATTTCACAGCCTCTCAGTGAACGACAGCTCCTGGTCCCCCGCTTTCTTGAAGATGCGCCAGGCCTCGTCCCGCAGCTCCCGGCCGACATCCACGACACGGGCGACCCGACTCGCCAGGAGCTGCTCGCCGATATTCACGGCTTGACTGTGCCCACCCTCGTAGCGGAGGCGCGTCACCGTCTCATCGAAGACGTAGTCCGTCGTCAGGAACATCTTTCCTTCGCCCAGCAGCCTCTCCATCGTGCCCAACGCCGCCTCGTGATGCTGGTCGCGATCCACGAAGGCCGCGACCCACGCACTCGTGTCCACGAAGATCAGGCGACGCACGAAGCCCCCGTTGCCCTCATCCCCGACCAGTCTCTAACCGCGGCCATAGATGCTCTCGTCCTCGGCTTTCGTCCATCGCGGCTTGGACCGCGTGACGCTGCCGACGGCTTTCAACAGGGGATCGTTCTTCCAGTCGATCTCCTCCCGGATCTCGAAGTTCCACCCGGCCGTCGTCCGGACGCTCACGAGTTCACCCCCCTGGTCCGCGAGCTTCGCCCGCAGGTCGTCGACGGCCCTGGCCGTCGTCGCGACGGAGCTTCCGATCGCCTTCGCCAGCGAATGGGTGTTGTGGTCCCTCGCCAGGATGTGGAGATACGCCTCTTCCACGAGCTCGGCGCGCGGGCTCTCCGATCTCGACGCCCGCTTGGTCATGCTCATGGCAAACCCCTACCTCTTCTTCTCTGCGATTAGGGCCCGGAGGTAAGCCTCCGCCTTCTCCAGCTTCTTCGGGACCCGCTTCAGCTCGCAGATAACGAATTGGAGCGCCCCGCGATCGCGGGCCCATGGGTCGATGGCCACCTCTTTCCCTTCCGCGCGTGCCACACAGACCCGGTTGATGGCCCCATGTTCCGCGATCGCCTGAAACATCGGGAAGAACTGTGCGCTGACCTCTTTTTCGATCTTGGGGACCCGCCCCCGCAGTTTACGGAGGTGCGCGATCGCTTCCCGCAGGCGAAGTCCGGGGACCTCCCAGGCCATCGCCCTCATCTTCACCAAGCGGGCCTTGACCGCGGCCTCGGCCACACGGTCGTTCCCGGTCATGGCAGTCCTCTACCTCTTCTTCTCTGCGATCAAGGCCCCGAGGTAAGCCTCCGCCTTCTCCAGCTTCTTCGGGACCCGTTTCAGTTCGCCGATCACGAACTGGAGCGCCCCGCGATCGCGGGCCCACGGGTCGATCGCGAGCTTGGTTCCCGCCTCGCGCGCCGCACGAGCCCGCTCGATGGCCCCCAGCTCCGCCATCGCCTGGAATGCCGGGAGGAACGGTGCGCTGACCTCCTTCTCGATCTTCGGCACACGTCCGCGCCATTTCCGGAGGTGCGCGATCGCATCCCGCAGCCTGAGTCCGGGGACCTCCCAGGTCATCGCCATCATCCTTGCGGCGCGGGCCTCGACCGCGGCCTCGCCAGGACGGCCATTCTTGGTCATGGGCGACACCTTTCTTCCCGCCAACCTAATCTCCCCCATACTGATATAACGCACTCACCGTGATATTGTTCGCACGATTCTCCATCCAGGACTAGACGTTTTGTAAGGCAGCCGTCTCCCTCGGCCCCCTTCGCCCGGGTTACATTCCGAAGACCCGTCCATTCGGCCCGGGATTGAGAATGACGGTTCTCCCGATCCGATCCTCTTCGCCGAACGAGATGTGATAGTGACCGCACACGACCAGACTTGGTTGGAGATCTTCGATGATCCGCCGAACGACTCGACTTCCCCCGCCATCGCCGCTCGGCAGATCCAGCGGCCTCGGATCGCCGGGGTTGCGTTTCAGGCCGTCGCACCGCGTTCCCTTGGGCGCGTAGTGCGTGATCATCAAGACCGGCTTCGACGGGTCCAGCCCTCTCCACAGCTCCATGGCCACACTGTGCACGCCCTCGTCCTCTGGGCCTCCTGGAGCGATGTCGTCGGTCCCGGCGAGCCCAATGATCTGGAGACCCTCCGCCATCACCGATCGAAACGCCACGTTCACCAAGAACGGATAGCCCGATTCGATCTTATTTCCATCTTCGCCGGGCTCGTGGTTGCCTGGAACGAAATAAACCCGGCGCCCCAGGCTGCAGAGCCGCTCCATGAACTCCTCGTACTTGCTCCCGAAGAGGCTGAGATCGCCTGCCGAAACGACGAGGTCCGGGTCTTCCTGCTCGACGAGCGCGACGATTTTCCCTGCTGCCTCAATTGAACCGTGTGTGTCCGTGAAAGCCACGATTCGCGCCATACTCTCTATTCTACTTCAGCCCTTCTTGGCAGCACAGGACAGCCCAACGGGCGGGGGTGACCCTTCGATAGTTCGAGGCCCGCAGGCCGGGGGTTCCCGTCGCGGCTTGACCCTGGTTGAGGGGAGGGAAGCTTGTCGGCCGCCCGGGCGCGTGCGGTGCCGCGAAACCCCCTTACGGACGGTCGAGCCGGCCGCACTCCAGCCAGATGGTGGCCTCTCTCCGAAGTTCGAGGACGTCCAGATCGTCCGGAAGCCACTTCAAGTACTCGAGTACCAATCGGAACTCCCGCTCAGCGGCATCAAATTCCCGGCGACTATAGAGACACTGCCCGCTCTGAAACCGCCCCCTCAATTCCACCAGGACCTGATCCTGACGTAGCCTGCCCGGGCAAGCAATGACGTCAGCGAGAATCGATGACGAGCGCTTCCCCAGTACGAACTGGATTTCCGAATACAGCGCATCGGCCTCGGTGCAGCCCGGATCGAGTCGTAACGCAGTCTCGCATTCATGTTCGGCGGCCTCAAAGTCCCCAGCCTCATAGCGGGCTTCCGCTCTCCCATAGGCCTCCCGCGCCGACCGCACCGGGTCCACAGCCGGATCCCCACTGTGGCACGGTTCCGGCGTCACCAATTGCTGCGCAGACTCAGAGGAGCTGTCTGGCGTCGACGACACATAACGTAGCCCCCTGGGACTGGTCCGCACACCCCGTGAGCGCACCGCCGCTGCGAGCAATATCAGGGTCAGGAGGAGAACCGGCCAATACCGACCCATGGAATCGTGACGGATGGTTGCGGCCCTTCCGTGCGGAGACAACCGGACGGACGCCCGCCATCGCCAACTGTGCCTCTTCACTACCGCAGGAGCACAGGACAGCCCGTCGGGGGGTGACCCTAACGAAAGTGCGAGGGCCGCAGCCCGAGCATTCCATACGGCGGCCTGGCCCTGGTTGAGAGGGGGAAACAGGTCTGCAACCGCTTGGGCGCGTGCGGAGGCTCCACTCTCGGTGGAGCGCGCGCAGGGTCCCAAGCGTCCGTTTTATCTCGTCCCCCGGGAGTGGCCTCCAACTTTCTGAAATATCTCCGGCGACCCGAGGGGGGGAATCGGGTCGGTCTGCGACTAAGGGAGTGTGAGGAATGCAATTGCGCGCATGGGGGTCCGGAAGAGGCGGTCCGATAGGGCGCGTGCGGCTTGCCCGCCGAAGCCGCATCGAAGGCTGGAGGCTGCACCCTCGCTGAACCACCTGCGGGGCCCCGGCCGGTCCGCAGCCGTTCCCACCATCGACCAAGGCTTTTTGAAAAATCTCCGCCGACCCGAGGGGTGGGTTTTGGCGTCGACTGCGACTAAGAGAGTGAGGCCAAGACAAGGACGCGCATTATGACGCGAAGGAGCTCGCCCGACCTGGCGCTGACAACTTTTTCGCAAAATACGTGTCCCGGCCGAGGGGGGGAAACGCCGCCTTGTGCAGCTAGAAGGTAGGAGGCTGTGTAGAGATGACGCCCCGAGTCGACCCGAAAAAGGAGGAATCGCGTGGATGACCCCACCCAAGACGTGACCTCCCGGCTCAACATGATCCGCCAGGCGGACAGACTGATCGAGGCGATGGCCAGACAGATGGGCGTTCCCGACGCGACCGCCAAGGACGCCGCCCGCCGACTCCATCTCAACCTGCTGCGGAGATTCAAGACGCGCGGCGACGCGGAGGCGTTCAGTCTCTTCTGGCGCGACATCGACCTCGCCGCCCGCCGCGCTCTCGACGTCGAGATTCGGGCCCGGAAAAGGGCCGTAAGGCGAACGCTACTCGCCGGCGTAGACGACGAAGAATGCGAGCGCATCCTTGCGCTCCCCGGTGTCGGGAAGTTCGCGCGCCTCTCCAACAGGCGCACCGATCTCGTGGCCGAGTACGAGAAGATCAGGAGCCGCAGTTTCAGAGAGAAGACCGACCTGGAACTGCGCGCGAAGGGCTACAACCGGAGGGAAATCGCGCTCGTCCTCGGCGTAGCCACTCGAGACGTGCCCCTCCTGAAAGAAAGTGCCTGACCATGCCCCACGACTCGAATCTCGTCATCGACCAGGTATTGCCCTACCGCGAGATGGCTCTCGATCGGTTGTGCCAGTGGCTTGGAAACCGCGCCTTCGAGGCCGATGACATCCTCCAGGACGTGCTGTTCCGCATGCTCGCCCAGAAACGCCGCCGCCTGAGACATCCCGACAGGTACCTCCTCCGGGCCTGCGCGAACGGGGTCAAGGAGCACTTCCGCAAGTCCAGCCGATGGACCACGAGGATTCAACTTTACGGGATCGTGCGGCGCGCGACAGCAAGTGAATGCGAACTGGGGCAACTTGCCGACGATCCGCGCCTGAGCGGCTTCAGCCGAGGCAAACTGCGGGTCGCCTGGCTCGTTGCCGCCGGTTTCTCGCTCGTCGAGGCGGCCGAGTACCTCGGGATCTCGCCCGGTGCCGCGCGGACGCGGCTGTACGAGGCCCGCAAGTTTTTCAAGGGGGTTGCATGAATTCGCCTGATGATTTACCCACGAGCGGCATCAAGCCTACAGATCGGATGATCCTGTGGAAACGAGACTTGGTCGTGATGCTCGGCGTCGGTCTCCGGACCCTCGAACGGATGATCTCGAGCGGCGAGGTGCCGGCGCCGGACCGGAGGCTCCGCGGCCGTCCGGCCTGGCTGACGACGACGATCCAGGCGTGGCTGAAGAAGTCGGCTTGACAGACCCGATGCGAAACTGTATAACAGTGCCGATGCGACTCAAGGGAACGAGGGCGGGCTCGGAAAGCCCGCTCCTCGTGCTGCGGTTCCCCGAGAGGTTCCATCGCATGCTGAAACGCGCGGCGAAGGCGCGGAAGCTGAAACCTTCGGCCCTCGCCCGCGAAATGCTCGAAAAGGCCCTCGAGGCGGAGGAGAAGCGCCGATGAGTCGAGCCAAGGTAGGATTCTGGCTCTTCCGCACGAAGGACAAGAACGGCAAACTCCACCCGCGCTGGCGCATCCGCTACACCGGACCGGACGGCAGGCTGGTGAAGACCACGGGCTTCACGGACAAGGGCGAGACGACGCGGCTCGCCCAGCAGCTCGCGCTCGCGGCCGACGAGATCCGCCGCGGCGTGCGGAAGCCGCCGCAACCCGCGGACACGGAGAGTCTGCGGCCCATCCGCGAGCACGTCGAAGCCTACCTCGCCTGGGGATGCACGCAGGGCGGTCGCGGCGGGAGACCGTGGAGCGCTACTCACCAGAAGGGTGTTAAACGCGAGATGGACTGGTGGCTGGCCTCTCTTAAGGCGGCCACGCTCCGCGACATCACGCTCGGGGCCGCCGAGAAGGCGCTCCAGGAGAAGGGCGCGGCCGGGAAGACGCTCTCGAACATCGCGATGGTCCTCCGCGGATTCGTGACCTGGTGCCTCAAGCGGAAGTACCTCTACTTGGATCCCCTCGAGGGCCTGCGCAAGTTCGACACAACGGTCCTGCCGCAGAACTACCGCAGACCGTTGACTATCGAGCAGATCAGGACGCTCCTGACCACCACCCCGATGCCGCGCTGCCTCATCTACCTGACGGTCTTCCTCACGGGATTCCGCGAAAACGAGATCGCGTCGCTCCGAGTCGGCAATCTGGACGTCGCCAAACGAGCCTTGTTCCTCGATGCATCGGATGCCAAGGATCGGCTGGAGTTTCCGGCTGCGCTTCCCATGTCCTTCATCGAGGCACTCCAGCAGCATGCCGCTGGCCGTCCGGATCAAGAACGCATGTTCCCGAAGTTCAACAAGGCGCATGCCGCGCGGCGGCTCGCGAGGGATCTCGAGATCGCGGGCATCCCCAAGCGGACCTTCCAGGGCAAGATCGACTTCCACGCGCTCCGCACGACCTTCGTGAACGTCGGCCTCGATCTGGGCTTCGACCCCAAGACCGTGCAGGCGCTCGCGCGGCACAAGACCCCGCAACTGACCATGAACACCTACGGGCGCGCGAAGCCGGACCGGCTCCGCGCCGCGGTAGAGACAATCAACACGGCCATCGGAATCAGTCCAAAGGAAGTCCAACAGAGTCAAATGGCGCTCGCCGCGGGGGCGGAGCATCGCGCGGAACTCCTTGAGCCCGAGAAGGAAGACTCGGAGAAGGGGGACAAGTGGCGAGTAGGTTCGAGCCCCGTCACCCTCGCCATGCCCATCCCGCAATCCTTCGTTGTACGCAAAGGAGTTAGAGACGCCCACCTGCTCCAAGACTTTTGACCGATCGAACACCACCGTGAAGCGTCCGTCCTTCGAAACATCGATTTTCTGAATGACCGTTCGAAGGAGCGCCTTCACTTTCGCGGGCGCGCGACTCTTCAAGATCTCGCGGAATCCTTCGAGCGCCCTTTCCATCTCCTCGGTCGGCGCTTCGACCGCCTTCCTCGTCTCCAGAGATTTCAGTTGCTCCAAGTCCGCATCCATCTGCGCGACTCGTTTCTCTTCCAGATCGATGGCGTCCGCAACCGTGGTAAAAGACAAACGCCCACTAGCGATCGCCTCCAGGAGCCGCGCCTTCCGGACTTCGGTCTCCGAGCGAAGTGCGAGGATTTGTTTCCGCTCCTCGGCAAAGTTTTGCCGATCTTGCAGACGCTGAAACCGTTCGCGGATGGCGACGATCCACTCCTCAAGGGTCTTCCTGGTGAGGACGTGCTTGCACGCGATATCGAGGACTCTCTCGTCCACCAGATCCGTCCGATAGTAGGCCGTATGCGGACAGTCGTGACGCTTCTTGGCGGTCGTACATGCGTAGTAGGCGTAATCGAGTCCTCCGCTCTTCTGCGAGTTCAGGCTGAAGCCGCATTCGCCACAACGTAGAAGCTCTGTCACAAGGTACGGCTTGTTGACCCAATTGGAGGGACGCGGCACGCTCTGATCCTGTTGTCGAACCATGGCATAGACACGGTCGGCGAGCTCGGGTGGGACAATCGGCGTGAAAGCATCCGGGACGATGACCCAATTCTCGCGCGGTTTCCGGATGGTCCGCGTGCCCTCGCGGCGGAACTTGTTCCATACCATCCGCCCTGCATACGTGTCGTGGTGCAGACGAAACCAATTGTAAACGTAGTTGGCCGTCAACTTGTGTCCTGCACGGGTCTTGAAGCCCGACCGAGACAACTCCCTTGCGATCTGATCCGGCCCCTTCCCCTGGAGCCGCTGTTCGAAGGCATGACGGACCGCGGTCGCCTCGTCTGGATGCGCTGTCCATATCACCTTCTCGCGCGGCTTTCCGTCCCGACCGACGCCTCCGACGGGGACGCGCTCGGCTCGAAGACCGAATGGAGGTTTGCCACCATTGGAGAACTTCCGCTCCGTGTTGGTCCGCATGTGATTGAAAGTCTTCTCCGCCTGCTGCTTGGCCCAGAACTCGTCGATCACCTCCATGATGTGCTCGATGAGCTGACCATAGATGTCGTCTTGGAACTGCTGCAGCAGATAGAGGATCTTGATTCCGCGTTTCTTCAATTCCGCCTTGTGGACGGCGGCATCCAACGTGCTACGGGCGAAACGGGATGTGTCCTCACAGATGTTGAGATCTATCTTGATGCGCGACGCCTTCCCGCCGGCCCCGTTGTCGTTGGACTGCTCCAGGATTTCGTCGTCGAACTGATCTTCCCGGTTGAAGAGGCGCAGGACGGTGTCTGCGTCCGGAGAGAGGTCGAAGGTCTCGACGATCAGGAGATACGTGGATCCGTCGTTGGGAATCGTGGGTTTCGCGATGAAGAAGCAGTCCACGTCTCCCGGGTAATCGAACTTTCCGGACCGGCTCTCGCCCTTCAGGAGGGACAGGCTGGTCGCCTTGTATTCGAGCGTGTCCGAGTGGTCGTCGGGCCGGCCGAGCATCCGGACCCGGAACCTGTATTTCGGGTTCCTGCTGATCTTCTGGATCTTGACGATCACTTTCGCGGCCGCCGTGACCTAGAAGTGCTGCCGCTCCGAGCGTCCCGGCTCGGCTCCGCCGGGGAGGAGCTTGAGGTTCGGCGTGAGGACGCGGATGAGGTGTGCCTTCAGGTGCGCGGGCCGCGTGATCTCGACGACCCCGTGAAGGGTCCCTTCGGGCGTCTTGGGCAGGGTGACGGCCATCGGAGATGCTGACGACCAGGTTCAGACCCTGCCGCTCGTGCTTGTCGGTGAG
>CAZPCZ010000059.1:4906-8477 GCA_964585225.1 uncultured Gammaproteobacteria bacterium | reverse complement strand
CCACGTGCGTGTAGCTCGACGGCTGCTCGGCAGCCGCAGCGATGTCCGCACGCAGCCGTTCGACATCCTTCTGGAGATACCAGTCAGAGCCGGGGATTTCGTTGCGGAGCCGTTCGAGGAGCCGATCGAGCTCCGTGAGCGACGCCGGAAGCCGCAGCCACGAGGCGAGCAACCGATCGCGGTCTACCATCGCCAGGACACGAGTGATCACATCGTCTGGAATCTGCGCGGGGAGGAGTCGTCGATGCCGGAAGTGTGCCACGCTCGCGTCGAGTAGCTCGCGTCGGAAGGTGATTTCAGCGCGCACTCGTCGCTCCTCCGCGAGCTGCTCGGCCCGTTCAGCAAGCGCGAGGACTCGCGGGATCGCGGCGATGGGGATCATCGCGGGGAGCAATCGCCGGAATCGCGCGAGCAGTCGCAGCCGGTGTGCGGGTACGAGCACCTCGATCGGGAGCAGCCGATGCTGCTTGTAGTGCTCGACGAGGCGCTCGGCGTCCGCGGCGTTCGGGAGCACGTCGAGCTCCACGAGCCGCATGAGCCGTGCGATGCCTTCCGGCAGACGCTCCACATCGAGCTCCTGCGCGAACCATCCAAGCACGGTCTTGTTCGTGAGGGCGGCGCGCAGATCATCGCCACCGGCGAGCCCCGCCTGCAACGCGTCGAGGAGTTCGTTCAATCGCTGGCGGTTGCCGGTGCCGCTTCGCAGCGGCGCCTTGATGCGTCCGCTCTCGAGGAACGCGACGAGCTTCCGGAGGCAGTCGAGTCCGATGATGAGGAGGACCCGGTTCACCGTGTTCTCGAGGACCGCGTACCGGAGGATTTCGTGGTTGCAGAGCTGGCAGCGGATCTCCTGCCGTGCGCGGGCATCTCGGACGTTCCGGATGTCACCAGTGTCTCGGAGCATCCATTCGATCGCTGCTGCTTCGATCGTCTGCGCGTGTGATGCGGCGCGGAGGTTCTCCGCGAGTCGCTCATGCGTCCAGTGCGGCGCGATGTCGGCCATCCATCTTCCTCCTGTCTTGTTAAAGGTACGAGTGGTGATCGTACGATACCGTGATCCACTTGTCAAGTATGGGAGCACACCCGTGCGGACGCACGGGTGTGTTGATGGAGATTTCTAGAGCGCGCAGCCGTCGTCGTGCTCTGCGAACGGCGGGTGTATCGCGTGCACGAGCGCCTGGTGCTCCACGCGCGCGAACTCTTCCGCGAAGAGCTCCCAGAGGAATTCGTCGTGGAGCGCGCCGTCGCGGAAGAAATGCTGGCGCCGCGTGCCGATCTTCTGGTAGCCGCACTTCTCGTGGATGCGGTTCGAGCCGACGTTCGGTGCGAGCGTCGCGGACGTGACCTTCCGGAGGCCGAGGCCGGTGAACGCATAGCGGAGCATGAGCACCACCGCCTCGGAGCCGTAACCTTTCTTCCACTCGTCCTTCTCCCCGATGAGCCATCCGGCCGATGCCGTCCGGTCGATCCAGTTCACGCGGTGGAGGCCGACTGCGCCGATGTGGCAGTCGCCCTCGGCGAGCGTGATCGCGAAGTGAAAGTCCTCGCGCGGATCCTGCTCACACGTCCGTTTGAGCCACGACTCCTCGGCCGCGAGCGTGATTGGCGTCTGCCGCAGCAGCCAGCGCGTCACCTCGCGATCGTTGAGCCAGCGGTAGTACCGCTCGGCATCGTCGACATGGCTCGGCCGGAGGTACAGCCGTTTCCCCTCGAGGAACCTCGGATGGACGATTTCAGTCATGTGCTCTCCTCTCTGCCGGATTGGGAATGTGCAACCGAGGCAGGGCGGAACGAAAACCGCCCGGCGAGTTCCTGCCTCGCCGGAGCGGTTGGGTGTGCGGTGTTCGTGTGCTACGCACCAGCGCGGTCCACTGCTCGGGTGAGACGAGAACGAAACATACCTCGCGGCGAGACCTTCGCCGTGAGGGAGCAGTTGATCGTGTGGTGGTATTGCTGGTTCTGCATACTGACATGAGCGTATCATGGCCTAGCCAACCCGTCAAGCTCGCGCGACAATGGAGGACATGGCCATTTCGTACGACCGTGAATTGAACGCCGAGCAGCTCGACGCCGTCCTCCACGGGGACGGCCCGTGCCTCGTGCTCGCTGGAGCGGGGTCTGGCAAGACGCGGACGATCGTGTATCGCGTCGCGCACCTCCTCGATGCCGGTGTGCTTCCGCAGCAGATCCTCCTCCTCACGTTCACGAATAAGGCTGCGAACGAGATGCTCTCGCGTGTCGAGCGGCTCCTCGGACGAGCCCCGCAGGGCCTTTGGGGCGGGACATTTCACCATGTTGCAAATAGAATCTTACGTCGGTACGCGCCCGTCGTTGGGTACCAATCAAATTTTACGATCCTCGACGAGGAGGATTCACAGGACCTTCTGAAGCTCTGCGTGAAGGACGTTGGTGTTGCGACGACCGAGCAGCGATTCCCGGCGCCGCGCGTCCTCAAGTCGATCATCAGCCTGAGTCGGAATGCGCAACGAGAGCTCCACGACGTCCTCGAGGAGCGTCACCCGAGGTTTGCTCGCGTCGCCACCGAGGTGGAAGCAGTTGCGACGCGGTACGATGAGCGGAAACGCGCGGCGAATAGCATGGATTTCGACGATCTCCTCGTGAACCTCCTCCGCGTCCTGGAACAACCGGGGCCCCACCACACGCTCGCTCATCAATTCCAGTACGTCCTCGTCGACGAGTACCAGGACACGAATCGGATTCAGGCGGCGATCGTGGCGCGGCTCGCGAGCGTCCACGGGAACGTGTTCGTCGTCGGCGACGATGCGCAGTCCATCTACTCGTTTCGCGCCGCAGATGTTGAGAACATTCTTCGGTTCTCGGAGGCGTTTCCCGGTGCGAAGGTATTTCGCATCGAGACGAACTACCGTTCGACGCCGCAGATCTTGAAGGTTGCGAACGCGGCGATTGCGGAGAACGAAGCACAGCACAAAAAGACGCTCCGGCCCGTCCGTGTGCGCGGCGTGCGTCCACAGCTCATCCAGTCGCACTCATTGGAGGATGAGGCGCGGTGGGTGGCGAAGCGAATCCTCGAGCTCCGCGATGACGGCGTATCGCTCCCGGAGATCGCCGTGCTCTTCCGCGCGACGCACCTCTCAGAGTTCCTCGAGATGGAGCTCGTGAAGCGCGACATCCCGTACGACTACCGCGGCGGCATCCGCTTCTTCGAGCGTGCACACGTGAAGGACGTCCTCGCGTTCCTCAAGGTACTCACGAACCCGAGCGACGAGGCCGCCTGGTTGCGGGTGCTGCGGATGCAAGAGGGGATCGGGGACGTCGGCGCATTGTCAATCATTGAACGTGTAGCGGCGACCTTCAGGTCGCCATCGGCAGCGCGTGGAGCGACCGTCTCTCCAGATGGAGGCCTGAAGGCCTCCGCTACGCCATGGAACGACTTCGACCTCTCCCTCTCACCCCGCCTCCAACCCGGCTGGTCGAACTTCCTCGGCATGGTGAAGCAGATGATCGGCTGTACGGAACCAGCGGCGATGATTCGTCGGATCGCCGCCGGATCCTACCGTGATCACCTCGAGGCCGAGTACCCGAACTGGGA
>CAZPCZ010000059.1:0-4806 GCA_964585225.1 uncultured Gammaproteobacteria bacterium | reverse complement strand
GACGATGACGAACCCATCATCGTGCTCGATGCGAAGGGAGAGCGGAAGGAGTCACGAGCAGCGAGTGACGAGTTCCGAGTGGGTCGACGACGATTCCTGCGCGATGTGGAGGAGCTATGACGGGTGGACCGGTTGGTGGGCAACGAACAATCGCCGCGCGCCAGCGGGCGCTCATGCGGTGGTATCGCGTGCATGGTCGGCACCACCTCCCGTGGCGACGGCGCATCACGCCGTACGGCGTGCTCGTGAGCGAGGTCATGCTGCAGCAGACACAAGTGGATCGTGTGATTCCATACTGGAACGCATGGATGCGGCGATGGCCAACCATGGAGGCATTCGCGGGCGCGAAACGTGCGAGCGTCATCCGCGCGTGGGCGGGTCTCGGCTACAATCGCCGTGCCGTCAATCTCCACCGTGCAGTGCAGGAGATGGTATCAGTTCCCTCGGCAAAAAAATTGCTCGCTTTTTCCGCCAAAGGCGGACAGGCGCACGAAAAGGAGAAAAGCATGCGGGAGTGGGTACGGGAGCTCCAGCGCCTCCCTGGAATCGGTCCCTACACCGCGAATGCGCTCCTTGCCTTCGCGTGGAATCTGCCAGCGCCGTGCGTGGACACGAATGTGCGCCGCGTGCTCGCGTACGCGATCTACCGGCGACCATCGCTCATGCGTATGCCGATGCGGCGGGTCATGGAGTTCGCAGCGTGCGTCATCCCACCGGGGCGGGGGAGGGACTGGAATTACGCGCTCATGGACTACGGAGCGCTCGTGCTCACCGCTCGCCGTACCCGAAGTGTCCGAAGTTCGACTTCGGACAAGGGGAGACGAACGGAGCGGTTCGAGGGGTCGAGTCGTTTCTGGCGCGGTCGGATCGTCGCGGTACTCCGATCGTCGCGCCGCGCATTCACCGTGAAGGAACTTCGTTCACGCCTTACGACGTTCGGAGAGCCGCCAAGCAACCTCCGCGTGCTCTCGAACGCACTCGTTCACGATGGGGTCGTCACCATGACGAACGGTCGGTACCGCCTCCCGACGACCTGAGGAGTGGTGTGGTACGATGGGATGAGTATGGATTCTGCATTCGTACGGGTTGGGCACGCGCTGCTGCTTGCCGTGCTCGACGCGATCACGTTCCCGTGGTGGTGGTACACACGGGGGCTTCGTCGCGTGCTCGGTTGGGTCGGGCGGACGCTCCGGGGGTGGGAGCGCGCGGTGGGGCTCCGGCTCTGGCTGAAGAACCTCTTCGTGCCGATGTTCGGGCAGACGGACTGGCAGGGGCGCATCATCAGCTTCTTCATGCGGCTCGCGGTGCTGTTTGGCCGCACGCTCCAGGTCGTCTTCGGGTCGATTGCCGTGCTCGTCATCCTCGCGATCTACCTCGTGCTGCCGCCGTTCGTCCTCTGGCAGATCGTGCTCAGCCTGCTCGGCTGAGCGACGATTGTTCTATTGTTCCATTGCTCCACTGATACCGGATCGGTCAATTTCGATCAGCAATGAAGCAATGAAACAATGAAGCAATGCAACCACGTCGTATGGTTCTGATTTGTGACCGCTGTCGAGGTACTGCGCACGTCGCCGGCGTGCGCTGTCGGGCATGCGGCGGCGCAGGTGCAGCGGTGTCCTGGGGTGATGCGATGCTCACGTGGTCACTGCCGATCGATCGGGGGTCCACACGCGGTCGGAAGATCGCAGCAGCGGTTCGTGCTGCGGTCGGCATCTCCATGTTCGTCATCGCTGCGCTGAGCATCGCGTGGTACTTCTGGCCTGCGACGGGGAGGTTGACGCTCGGGCGACTCTTCGTCCTCGCAGACGTTCCGACAGCGGAGTCGCTCCCGTTTTGGATCGGCGTGCTCCTCCTGCTCTCCGCGTTCGTCCAGGCGGCGCGTATCACGGAGCGGTCGAAGCCCGGAACCCCGAAGAATCTCGAGGGCAAGGAGCCAATCCCGCTCACCACGCCGCGCGATTGGGCATCCACAAGCGATGCTCGGCGCGTCAACGTTTCCTCGCAGCTCCACCCGGATGCTCGGCTCACGCTCGAGCGCGCGGGCGACCTCGCGGAGCGCCTCCACCACGTTCAGGTGCTCCCGATTCACTGCTTCGGTGCCATTCTGAGCTCGGAGAGCGGCTCGACACTGTTCGCGCGGCTCGGGACCGACTTCGAGGGATTGAAATCGCGGATCCGGAACGCATTCGCGAAGCTCCCAACCTTCGAGCAGGTGCCGACCGTCGCCCCGGAGACATTCGATGTCATGTTTGCTGCGTACGTCGAGGCAGCACGCCGTCGGCGACCTCTGCGCACGCTTGACCTCCTCCTCGCGATTTCAGTCGGTGAGGGCGTGGTACGCGAGATCCTCGATGACCTCGGTATCGATCACCGGAAGGTCGTGAACGTCGCGACGTGGGTGCGTGTCCGCGAGGAGTTGCGCGACCGATACCGGAAGTACCGTTCGCGATCTGCCGTGCGACCAAAGGGCGGAATGAACCGCGCGATGACTGCAATTGCGACGCCGATCCTCGACGCGTTCGGTGAGGACCTCACATCCCTTGCCGCCGCTGGCTACGTCGGACCGACCGTCGACCGCAACCGCGAGTTCCGTGAAATCATGCGCATCTTCGAGAGCGGTCGCCGCGGCGTCGTGCTCGTCGGTGAAGCGGGAGTTGGAAAAACCGCGATCATCGAGGGGCTCGCCGAGCGCATGGCGGCGGAGGATGTCCCGGAGATCCTCCAGGACAAGCGGCTCGTGCGCATCTCGGTCGCGCGACTCACGAGTGGTGCGGCACCAGCCGTTGCGCAGGAGCGACTCCTCGCCGCGCTCATGGAGGTTGCGCGGTCGCGGAACATTGTGCTCGTCGTCGAGCAGCTCGAGCACCTCGTCGGGGTCGCTGCCGGTGGTGCTGCAGCGATCGATCTTGGGGATGTGCTCGCGACTGAGATGCAGCGGAGTGGACTCGTCCTCGTCGGCGCGACGACGCCAGAGGCATACCGACAATTCATTGAGCGTTCGTCACTCGGGACGGCCCTCGAGCGGATTCCGATTGGTGAGCCAGAGGGCGACGACGCGATCCAGATTATCGAGGCGCGCTCGATCCTTGTCGAGGCGCAGCAGAAGGCATTCTTTTCGTACGCGGCGCTCGAGGCGTGCGTACAGCTGAGCGATCGGTACCTCCACGACCGCTACCTCCCGGAGAAGGCGATCAACCTCATGGAGGAGGTCGCGACGATGGTGCGGACGTCGCGCGGCCCGGGGAAGATCGTCACCCGCGAGGACGTCGCGACGATCATCGAGGAGAAGACCGGCGTCAAGGCATCGGAGGTGACGGAGGACGAGGCGCAGAAACTCCTGCACCTCGAGGAGCGCATGCACGGCCGCGTTATTGGGCAAGATGAGGCGGTGAAGATGATCGCGGCGGCGCTCCGACGCGCGCGCGTCGAGCTCCGGGAGGGCAAGCGGCCGATCGCGACGTTCCTGTTCCTCGGACCCACCGGCGTCGGAAAAACCGAACTCGCGAAGACGGTTGCGGAGTCATACTTCGGACAAGAGGAAGCGATGGTGCGGCTCGACATGTCCGAGTACCAGGACGCGTCGAGTGTCTCGCGGCTCATTGGTGCACCGCCCGGGTACTCGGGCGCGGAATCCGGTGGGCAGCTCACCGAGGCCGTGCGGCGGAAGCCCTTCACGCTCGTGCTCCTTGACGAGCTTGAGAAGGCACACCCGGACATCCTGAACCTCTTCCTCCAGGTGTTCGAGGACGGGCGACTCACGGACAGCGTCGGCCGGACGGTCGATTTCACAAACACGATCATCATTGCGACGTCGAACGCTGGGACACCGTACATCCAAGCGGCGGTCCAGCAGGGGCAGACCGTGGAAGCCATGAAGCAGGCGCTCATGGAGACGGAGCTCAAGGGGATTTTCCGGCCCGAGTTCCTGAACCGCTTCGACGGGGTCATCGTGTTCACGCCACTCACACAACCGCAAGTGCTCGAGATCGCGAAGCTCATGCTCGCGAAAGTCGCGAAGCAACTCGATGGGAAGGGGATCACGCTCACGGTCACCGATGCTGCGGTCGCAGAGCTCGCCGCGGCGGGGTTCGATCCGCAATTCGGCGCTCGGCCGCTCCGGCGCGTCATCCAGGAGCGCGTACAGGATGCGCTCGCAACCTTCCTCCTCACGAACAAGCTCAGCCGCCGCGACACCGCGGTCCTCGACGCGGGCGGGGCGATTACGATCGAGAAAGCAGAGGCGCTATGAGCGGAGTAGTTTGTTGTGAGCGTACGAGGGTTTCTGGCTCGACGCAGTCGATATTCGATCGCGTGTGTGTGCAGAACCTCCACATTTTCTACGGCCGTTGAAATAGTGGAGAATTTGAGAATGTGGTAGAGTGAGAGAAGATGGTTTGCGGGTGGGGAGAGTGGGATCTCCACGCACATCCGGATCTCACGAGCGTGGGGACCTCCACATTTTCTACGGCCGTCGAAATGGTGGAGAACGGAGTCCGCGAGCGAGCGTGGGGACCTCCAGAAAAAACGGCCCTGATAATGAGGATTGCTAAAGGCCATGGAGGTTGTTGAATTTTTTTTGAACGGGGTAATGGTTGGAATGGCAAAGCAAACATAATGAATGAGCGTAGCAGGGGACATCCACGATTTCTACGGCCGTGGAAATAGTGGAGGTTTTGAAGTTGGGGGGTGGTACCAAGAGTGTGAGTGGCCGTGCAATGCGTGTGGGAGGATATGTGAGGTATGTGAAACGCCCCAGGGTCCCCCCGGGGCGTCGTTGAGTGACGTGCTCGTTCGCTGGAGCACGGG
>CAZPCZ010000058.1:0-8504 GCA_964585225.1 uncultured Gammaproteobacteria bacterium | reverse complement strand
AGACCCGAGGCGGCCAAGAGCGGGTTGTGCGCGTGTTTGACCAGATCCACTCGGACCTCGTGGGGGCCGATCTCCACGACGCCCGGCACATCCAGCAGATTTCGAAAGATCTGTCGAGCATGCGCTCGCTCATACTGACGGCCCACCCGCTCGCCCATCATCCGATAGAGGCAACTCGCCATCAACGTGATCTGCACGTCGAAGTCGACCTTGAGACCCACGGCCGAGGACAGGGCATCCAGATGGAAGAAGTCCACGGCGTCCGCCAACCCGTTCTCGATCAACATCCGTTGCGCATAGCGCGTGATGAGCGTCGCCGGGGTCCGCTTCTCGTCGTTGGTCAGGACGATCGTAGGTTCTTCGTGCCCCAGATCCACGACGCTCAACTGACGAAGAGGGCCGGAGTAGCCCGTGAGTTCGATGGATTCATCCAGCACCCGCGGGGTCCGGTATTCTCGGGTCAGGGAGCGTAGCGTGACGCGCCGCCAGGCCCCCGGCGGAGTCTGCCCCAACCGCTCGAGGAGGTTCTCGGAGCGGCGCCGCAGCGTGAGAAAGCGGATCCCTATGGCGTTGAGCTTCGACAGATTCGCGTACGTCGTCAGTTGAGAATCGAACACGAGTTCTTCCGGGTAGCGGCCGGCGTGCCTTTTCCAGTAGTCGACGAACCGCAGGATCTCGTCGCGCTGGCCCCGCTTGGAAATGTCCGCATTGGCGTAACAGAAAACCCGATGATCGCTGTCCTGCGCAAAGAAGGCCGGCACGCCCTTTTGCCGCCGACTTCGTTTGGATACGGAGTGGCGCTCCACGAACTCGTCGTCTCCGTGAAAGGGGATCGTGTGGAAGTCCAGATGGAAGGAGGTGCCGGTCGAGAGCCCGGCTTCGCGCACCGCTCGGAACCAGGCGCTCATCAATCGGGCATTCTTCCGGGCATCGACCCGGGAACTGTAGGCGGCGAGATACGATCGCTTGGGTACGACATTCAGGCCCGCGAAGAGCGCGAGGCCCGGATCGAAGACCAGATCCATGACGTGGCTATGGCGCTCCTTGCCGATCAGCTTCAGGGCCAGCAGGCTTCGGAGCGCCTGTTCCGCGGGGACCATCCGGGAACCGGGCAGGCGAATCTCCCGAACGATCTCCGTCAAGTCGATCCCGCGCATCAAGGGAATAAAGAGGAAGAGTCCCGCGCATCTCGTGTCGAATTTCCGGGGGCTCAGATCCAGGCTCCGAACGTCGGCCACGGCGGCGATCTCGGGCCGCAACAGATCCGCACGCTCGTCGTCCAGCCGCCGGGGCAGCCGCTCGAAGCCCTCCTCCCGGAGGAGGACCGAGATGGAATTGACGCTGAGGCCGATTCCCTCCGCGCCCAGTTCCCGATGGATGTCGTAGACGGAGTGGTTCTTCTTGCGCCACGCGACGACCCGTTCGCGAACTCGATCGCTCTTGGTGGCACGGGTCCGCGGCGGGAAGAAACGCTCCCGGAAGCCGGGAGCGTGGCGGAACGCGTGGCAGAGGACCCGAAAGGATCCCTCGGCGTACCCGAACCGGTGCGCGGCCTCTCGTGAGGAAACGCCTTCGACGACATAGGCCCGCAACGCCTCATACTGCCGATGCGTCGCGTCCCCCGGCTGCAGGAAGAAGTCGGCTTCCCGCAGACTGTTATATGTACCCAGTACCTATCTCTCCTTATGTACAGTACTATCCTACCTCCCCTACGGTCAAGCGATTATTGCGGATGATGCGCGTGGCCTCCTGCAGGCCGCTCTGGGTGTTCCTACGAGGGACTGTCAAGGCCGCCCGGGGGCGGGGATACGGATGGTGGGGCGATGTATGAGCAGATCTGTACCGAGTACGTATAACGCATGGCCGTCCAAGAGCCTTCCGGGCGCCCCTGCGCGCAGTTAACGAAGGCGCTTGGTTAGCCGTTCCTTATTCCGTGAAAAACGAGGCTAGAGGCGAGCTCCCCCCAATAAGGGGAAATCACGTAGCCATCGCCTGGGCCTTATGAGAATCAACCGCTCAAGTTGGCTTCGCTACTTCACGAATCTTGCGGTCGGTCCCCTTGGATCGAGCAGCCCCTTTACCGTCGGATAGGGCACCGTTACGACATACGTCCCTTCCGCAAAGCTTCCCATGTGATAGGGGCCGAATGAGAATTCGATTCCGGCTGGGGTCAGGACGAAGGCTCGAAGATCCTCCTCGTCGAGTCCGCATTCCTCCCCCGAGGAGACGCGCGAGGCCTCTTGCCGCTTGAGGTCTTCCAAGACGAGCTTCGAGAGAGACCCGATGAATCGTTCGCGTTGGAAGAGGTCTGCCAATCGAAGCTCCCGCACGTTGCCGTTCTCGAGCCAGAACGTCGCGCAGCCGGTGCCGTAGTTGGCATGAGCTCCCCCGCCGTCGATGATGTGGAGCCTTCGAACGGAAATGAGATCCTCGTCTATGTAGGCGAGCGTCACCTTCTCTTCCAACACATTCACGGGCAAATACTCGCAGGGTGAATCCGTCGATTCGCCCAATGCCTTTCTCCCGCTCTGCATCATCTCGTCAGATTCACTTTCCAGCGAACGGTTGACATGAGTCACCAACACGCCGCTCCCTGAAAGGACGGGGCGATGAAACGCGTGCGTCAATCTCGACCCTCGTGAGATCCGCGTCGTCTCCTCCTGGGCGACTCGCTTCAAATGAAACGGATGGGTGACGCTCCCTGTGTTCCTCCAGGTTCCTTCGAAACTCCATCCGTCCTGGGAGAGGGAGCCTTCGAACGAACCGGTGCGTTTGTCGGCATCGAATTCGTCCAAGCGCATCGAACCTTCGAGCGGCAGTTTCCCGCGAAGCTTGAGCGGTCGGCCGATCTTCTCGTAGAAGTAAAGGGCGGTCACATTCTCGCGTCCATCGTACGAAAGGTCCATCTGGATGCGGAGAGTTCCGATCGTGCCGGCGTAGTACCGGCGCCGGCTGTCGTCGTCTCCGATGGGTTTCGCGACCAACGCCAAAGCGATGCTGATGAGATGATGCATCACTTCCCCCTCTGAAATTCCGACTTCTCTATCGACGAGATTGATCGGCTGCTTGAGATCGTTCGTGGCGGCGGTTCCTCGCCAAGGGGGTGGGAGAACGGCCCGGGCTCTTCGATTCTCAGACCCGCACTTACGACGCCAGGGGATAAGGCGTTCAAACGCCTCCCCGCGCTTCCCGTCCGAGTCAAGCCTATCCCGGCGCGAGGATGGAATAGGGACGGCACGTTGCAACATGAGCCAGGACTACCGGACGCAACCTCCCCGTGAATGGGCGGAGTGCAAGGTGGCAGACACGTTGAGCCGACTGCCGATCTATCCGACGTCGCCGAATGGATCGGGGTATTCTCCGTCTTGGGAGGATGAGGGTGAAGCGGAGCATGCGAAGCCGCTCGACCTGCTCGGGGACAAAATTGCGCTTCGCCTCGCCCATCCGGTTCGTCATGCGGCGGATCTCGAGCTGGAGTTGTTGCCGGGTCATGAGTTGACCTCCTGGGATGCGGCCCCACCTCTCGCAGAGTGGTGGGGCCCGAAGTGAGAGGATCGAGGGCGGACTCCGCGAAGACGGAGGAGTCCGGCCGAATTCAGAGGGTGATCGGGCAGTTGAAGCAGATCAGGCGGTGGCGGAGCGCTTGGAAGGGCCCCGACCTCGCGCAGGAGGCGGAGGTCCGGGACGGGAGATCGACTACGTCTGTCGCGATTCCCTGCCGGTACCGACGCCCCGAGCCGAGCCCAGTCGCCTTCTCGGCTTGAGTCGGCTCTGCTTCTCGTCGACCCCACGCGCTGTTCCCTCTCCTCGACCGGGGGCTGAGCGAAGGACGGCCGAGCGGACTTTCGATAACGGGTCGAGTCGGGGAGCCGAGCCCTTCCGCACGCACTCGGACAGGAGCATCTTGATGAGAGACTGATATGGGACATCCAGCTTGTTGGCCAGCGTTCTCAGCTCGGCCAGGAGCGACTCAGGCAGCCGGATCGAGATGCTCCGGGTGCTGGGACGGAGCGAAGAGAACAGCGCAGGCCGGGCCTTCTGCCAGTCGAGATACTCCGTCGAGTCGTGGATCGACCAGAACTCGCGCTCCTCTTCTTCGTTGCGAAAATGAGGGAGCTTCTTGCGCTCAACGGCCATGGTACATCTTCCTTTCCTTCTCGGTCATGTCTCGCGCCGAGATCACTCGGATCAGGCTCCCGCGTCCGGCGAAAGCCACGAACAGCCTACGCCCGGCGTCGGTCTTCCCCAACACGTAGTAGCGGTCCTCGGCTTTGGAGTGGGTGGCGTCGGATCCAAGGAGAAGAGGCGAGTTGAAGAAGACCTCCTCGCATTCCTCCCGAGTTACACGATGCTTCTTCCAGTTCTTGGTGTCGTTGCCTCGGTCCCACTCAAAACCCTCAAACTGGGTCAGATCGATCACCCCCTCCGCCCTCCTGTATATTACCATCATATACCGGAAGGCCGCGAGATGCAAGGGCACGCGATGGTGCTCGGTCATGCTGCGGACCCCGAGCTGAAGCTCTTCGCGGGTCATGAGACGACCTCGTTGGGAATTGGCCGGACCTCCCGCGGGAGACGAAGGTCCGATGGGAAAATGACTGAATTGCGAGAGCTTGAGCTTTGAAAGCTGATCGAAAGGAAGGGAGTGGGAGGCATCTCATGTCTCTGAGAACTGGGAGACGATGCTGGCACGCTCGGCCCGAAAGCGAAGCTCTCGCGCCGTCGAGCGGGGAAAAAATGGCCACCTCTTCCGGTTTGAAGCTCCAACCTCATCAGGAAGGTAGAGAAACGCCGCCGAATGCTGGTGCCTCATGTGACGCATGAGCGGGTTCAGGACTTTTCTCTCGTACGAAAGGAGTTAGGCATGTCCGAGTTCTCGGACCAGGCGGAGCATCGCGTCCGCCGTCTGAAGGCAGGCGAGCACGCGGTCCGGCGGCTCGCACGAGATCAAGATGCGCGGCCGCAAGCGCGGCGACGTAAATCACTTCATGCGAAACGTACGAGAAGATCCTCGGCCGGTTTCTTGGTGCATGTCCCGGCACCGCGCGCCGCGAGGAGATCGGCGAGCGGGAGTTCCGCGCGTTCATGGATCGCGCGACCGCGGATGGCCTGGTGGTGAATACGCTCCAGACTTACGGCAGCGCGCTCGCGAAGTTCGGCGCGTTATACCGCTATGTTCGCGACATGCGGTTTTCAAGGCATCGAGCCGCGCATTGCGTTGCTTCGCGCTCCGCGCGGCTTCCGGACTTTGCTTCCCGCCAAAGCCCAGCCAGAGGCGATCCAGAACCACGTCGATATCTTCGGAGAATCGCTCAATCCATCCCCAGACCTTCGAGAGTGAAGTACCGCCCTTGAACGTGAGATGGGGCCCGAACTCCGGCAACGCGAAGAGTTGCCGTAGGGTCCAGCACACCCAGAAGTCCTTCTCCACGATCCGAGCGGGAATCCCGAGGCGCTCTTCGGTTTCCTTGAAGAGCCTCACTCTGGCGTCGACGGGTTGGCGAAGAAAGCCATCCATCCGTCAATCCCCCGCTCCGGCGATCCACCGCATCCATTTCGCCACCCAGGCCGGGGCGAGATGGGCGTCCGCAAGCAATTGACGCTTCGCCTTCGAATCCAAGCGTTGGCTCAGGGGCCGGACCGTCTCCTCCGTGACGTGACTCCTCCCCAGCCATCGAAGTGCATTCATAACCAGTCCGCTGATCCGGCCTGCGGCGGCCATCCGCCGCGGGGTGGTGCGTCGCAGCACGATCTGGCGCTTCCCGATCCGCACGGTGCGTGGCGTGCCGTCCGTCAGATAGGCCACCATCATCGGCACCTGCTCCGAGAGGCCGAGGAGGTTCGCCGCGTAGGCCCCGGTCGGCTGAAGTTTCATCCTGTGCCGACCGGCAAGCGCCTGGGCGATGGCGTCCGTGTCCGGGGAGAGGATGCCGAGTACAGGGTCCCGTCGCGGCACGTCGTACAGTCCCTGGCCCATCCGTCGGACGGACCCGGCGCGCACCAGGCGGGCAAGGGCCATGCCGACGGCGTAGGGCGTCCCGAGATCAGCGAAATCTGCAGGGGTGAAGACGGCGGCGGGCCTGAGCTTTCGCACGCGCCTGAGGATGGCTTTCCTAACCGTCACGAGAGGAGTCTATCATAAAGTGTTAAAAATACAATGCGTTTTTATAACAACCGCTTTTCCAGTGTCATGCTCCGCGCTACGCAAGATCGGATCGGAAGAATCCTTTCGCCCGGGAGCGGGGCTTCCAGTTTCAAGGTGTTCGGCGGACGCCCTCGTCGCGGCGGCGAAGAGTCCACTCGACGCTGCAGTTTCCCGACGAGGTCCGGTTCTCCCAGGCGCTCCGCCAAGGCCCGCCAATGGGCGGAGTCGAACTTCGACAAGTCTCCGAGGTGGACCGCTGAGGAAAAGGCTCGAAATACTTTTCCAATCGCTCGTACACTCTTCGGACGCATGAACATTTTCAAGAAGTTGTTCGGACGGACAGATGACGGCGGTGAGACGCCAGAGTTCAAGGCATTGCTTGAGGGGAGCATGGAGGGGTTGCGCCTCCAGACGGAGGCGCATCAGGGCACATGGCGTCTTGGCGAGTCGGAGCGTTGGGATTTTTTGCAAGACACGGGGGAGTTAGTGTTCACGCTTCCCGACATGGTTGTGCGCGCACCAGCACAGATCATTGGCTCGTTCGACAGTCGAGAGGGCAGTTGGATGTGGGGCTGGGCCAATACGTCCATCGCGGATTTACTGACGCGAGATTCAGTCCGAGTCCGAGCGTATGGCGAGAAGTACCGCATTCGTCGGCTCACGACCCCCGTTTGGTCTGGCGAGGAGATGGACGGCTGGCACATGGCGGCACTCGCGAATCGGCTGTGCGAGACCAACGGCGCTTACCGTGGGCCTGCGGGCGCGACGTTTGTGTTCTTTACGTTCGGAGAGGTTCAGTTGACCAAGAGGACATGACGCCGCCTGCGAGAGGGGGCGGGGTCGTCGCCGTCGTCGTTCCGGGACGGGCTGTCGGGGTCAGTCCTGAGCCAGCGCCTACGGCCCCGCGGGCAACTCCGCTTCGATCCGCGCGACCTCGGTCGCGGGCAGCACGACCGGGGGGTCCGCCGGCCGATTCCATCGCCACGCGCCCGCCGCCACCCGCCTCCTGGTGGAGCACCACGCTCTTCGCGATCCTGATGACCGCCGTCGGCTGCGACAAGAAGTCTGACCCCCAGTCCAGTTCCAGTCCGGTCGGAATGTAGCAGAATAGGAAGGATCGATCGCCACAGTCTGGCGTCGCAGTTTCTTCAGACTTGATCCGTTCGCTGCGGCCAGAACTGGGGAAGTTATTCAAGAAAGGCAGACAGCTTGAAGGTGAGTCAACCCACACGATTGAAATCCGGAGATTGCTGCTTCGCTGATGACGGGCAGGCTTCTTTCTTGAGAGACATGGATCAGCTGCCCCTCACCCGAGGATCTGCTTCACCCTCCCGACAGCGCCGCCTTCAAGCCGGACCTTGATTCCATGCGGGTGCAGGGACGAGTTCGTGAGGATGTCCCTGACGATGCCCTCGGTGGTCTTGCCCGTGCCTTGGTCTTTCTTGAGGACAATCAAGACTCGGTTGCCGGGCTTGATGTTGCTGCGGGTCGTGCCGTCCATGGCTGTCTTACTCGCGCCCAAAATCGGAGCAGTTCGCGAACCTCGCCTTCAAGCCCGATGATCTCATCTGGCAGCAACTCGGGCCTGCCTTACTCCGGTCACGATTCACCTCCTCCGGCGTCTAGGAGGCAACCAAGAAAGAGAATACCTCGAGCATGTTCGGTGATGCCGGATCATCCCGCGAGATGGCGGTTCGCGCCCACCGGACCTGTCGCAGCTCCCGGGCCCGACGCTTCCGCCACTCCTCCTGGCGGCGGGCCCAGCCGGAGCCGTCGATCCCGTCGCTTTTCTCCGGGCCGATTTCGTAACGCTCGTCCCGGATTTGGGCCGCCACCATCCGGTCGATCCGGAAGCTCCGCCGCTCGCAGCGGAGGAGCCGGGCTTCCAGTATCGGGCGACGAGGCGTTCCATCGCGAGCGCGTCTCGCGTGCCGAGGGCGACGGTCCCGCACGTTTCCTGGAACGACGCGCCGCCGTCGCCGATCTGCGTCTCTCCGGCCATGGCGGGAACGATATCCCGTCCGGGACTCGAGGGTCAAGCTTGCCGGCCGAGGCCCCGCTGAGCGACGCGGCAGCCTCATCGCCGCTTTTTTCGCGCCCCGCCGTCTTTGCGGGCGGATTTCTTGCGACCGGCCGGCCTGGCTCCCGAGACCGGGTTCGGCCGCGCCGTCTCCTTTCCCGTGCGCGGAGACGCTTTCTGGATTTCCTCCGCCAGCCCGACGATGATGCCTTCAGGTCCGCGGATGTAGGCGAGTCGGTAGGCGTCCTCGTACTGCATTTCGCCGATGAGTTCTGCCCCGTGGGCGCGCACGCGCGCAACGACATCGTCGATGTCATCGACGGCGAACATGACGCGACG
>CAZPCZ010000057.1:0-8655 GCA_964585225.1 uncultured Gammaproteobacteria bacterium | reverse complement strand
TGGAAATTATTATAGCGAGGCATAGTGTATCCATCTGCAAATGCGCCTGACTCATCTTTTTCTCTGTGCCTAAATTCCTCATAGCTAAGAAGCGGTCCTTCTTGTTCTGGTGAGCGCGGTTTTTCGGTCATATTGATAAAGGTTTTGGGTTTTGAGCCCCGAGTAATATGTCACTTAACTTTCTATAACCTAACTTGTGGTGTTTTTGGCTTGAATACAGTATAATATGGCAATAAACTTTTATCCATAAGACGGTATGAATGAAAGTCAACCGTTTCCCAGTCAAGATCCCATGGCGAGGCTTCGCCAAGAGATGCGGTTGCGTAAATTTAGCCCAAAAACCATCAAAAGTTACCTGCTTTATATTGAGGCATGCGTACGGTTTGTGCGTAAAAGCCCACGCGAGGTGGACGGTAATGATGTGCGCAATTACCTGGACAATCTCGCAAGTACGGGCAGATCTGCCTCTACCCTCAATACGGCGTATAGCGCCTTGCGATTCTATTTTGGAAAGATTCTTTGCCGTAAGTTTTTTGTCCATATTCCCCGCGCGAAGAAGCCGCATACGCTCCCCGGGGTACTTTCCAAGGAAGAAGTCCGGCGCATGATTGATGGCGTGAAAAACCCAAAGCACAAATGCATGATTCAGATACTCTATGGGACAGGAGTGCGAGTAGGGGAGTTGGTTCGGTTGCGCATGCGGGATATCGATTTTGATCGCAATTGTATCCGGGTGGCGCAGGGAAAAGGCGCAAAAGATCGCATGGGGCTTTTGCCTAAAAGTATCCGGGATTTACTTTTGTGTCAGAAGAGCGTAAAGCGGCCAGACGATTTTCTGTTTACCAGCTATGATGGTGGACGATTGACCGAGGCAACGGTGCAAAAAGTGGTGCGTCATGCAGCGCGACTCGCAGAAATTCAAAAAGAGGTAACACCGCATACATTACGCCATAGCTTTGCCACACATTTGCTTGAAGCCGGGACGGATATTCGGTACATCCAAGAATTGCTTGGTCATGCGAAGCTGGCTACCACGCAGATTTACACGAAAGTGAGTGCGCAAAGTTTGGGTGCAATTCAAAGTCCGCTTGATTGAAAAGTAGAGTCCGTTCAGCGCCAAACTTTGAACAATCGGAAACGAATGTATGATCCGCCTCGTCCATATCATGACCTCGTTTGGCATCGGTGGGGCGGAGCAGCTTGTGCTCGACATCTGCCGGAGGCTCGACCGCAAGCGGTTCGATGTGCTCGTCGTTGCAGTCGTGGCCGGTGGCCCCATGCGGCCGGAGTTCCACGATGCCGGGATCCCGACTGAGGTGTTTGAGAAAACGACGAAACTCGGGCTTGGGACGATCCGTCGGCTGACGGCGTTCCTCCGGACCGAGCGACCGCAGATCGTCCACACGCACCTCTTCGGCGGTGACACGTGGGGTAGGATTGCGGCGTTCCGGGCAGGTGTCCCGCACGTCGTCTCGACTGAGCACAACATCAACCCCGACGAGGGGTTCGTGAAGCGCATCGTGAAGCGCCGGCTCGCGGGACGAACGGAACGCATCGTCGCAGTGTCCGACGCGGTTCGCGCGCAGAGCATTCGTGTTGATCACATCCCACCTGGGAACATCATCGTCATTCCGAACGGCGTAGACCTCGAGCGATTCCGTCCGACCGAACGACCACCTCGTGATCTCATACACATCATGAACGTTGGGCGACTCGTCCCGCAGAAGGGGCACGACGTCCTCGTTGATGCGTTCGCGGTGCTCCGCGACACGCTGCCGCGTGCCCGGCTCATGGTCGTCGGTGATGGTCCGCTGCGGCCACACCTCGCGGAGCAAATCCGTGCATACCATCTCGCCGATCGCGTGCAGCTCATGGGGGTTCGTCGCGATCTCCCCGAACTCTATGCCCGCGCGGACATCGTGGTGTTCCCATCGCGGTGGGAGGGGTTCGGGCTCGCGGCGATTGAGGCATCCGCGTGCGGGCTCCCCGTCATCGCATCCGCAGTCGGTGGGCTACAGGAAGCGGTGGTGGATCAGGAGACGGGGCTGCTCGTCCCACCAGAGGAGCCAAAGCTCCTCGCGGAGGCGATCACTGAGCTCGTTCGGGACCGCGCGCGACGGGCGCTCATGGGCCACGCCGGGAGGAGGCATGTGGAGCGGCATTTCGACATCCGAAAGGTGGTCGAGCGGTACGAGCAACTCTATGAAGATCTTGCTCGTCAATAAGTTCTGGTACCCGAAAGGCGGCTCGGAGCGGTACGCCTTCTTGCTGAAGGACCTCCTCGAGTCAAGGGGCCATGAGGTGGCGACATTCGGGGCAGAGGGAGCGCAGCATCCGCTGCGCTATCTTTGGGATCGCGTTGCCGCTCGACGGATTGAGGCGCTCCTCGATGAGGCGAAGCCGGACATCGCGCACCTGCAGAACTTCACGCATCAGATTTCGCCATCCATCCTGCCCGTGCTCCGGAAGCACGGGGTGCCGATCGTGTGGACACTGCACGACCTCGACGTATTTCGGCCCGGGTATCGGAATCCGAATGCCTGGGGTCGGCGTGCGGCGGCGTGGGTTGAGTACCTCCTCCACCACACGATCCTCGACGTGTACCGGCGGAACATTGACTGCATTATCGCGCCGAGTCGGTTTGCGGCGGATGCGGTGCGGGAGTGGGGGTGGAGGGGGAGGGTGGAGGTGGTGCCGAATTTCGTGCCGGAAGAACATGCGAATGTCACGAATGCGGATCCGAATGCAACGAATCCAGGAATGGCAGCGGCGTATTCGGAGCATTCGAATCCGGATTCGGATCATTCGGATGTTCATCCCGTGCTCTTTGTCGGACGTCTCTCGGAAGAGAAGGGGATCGGGGATTTTGTGAAGGCGGCGAGGCGGTTGCCAGAGGTTCCGTTTGAAGTGATTGGGGGCGGTAACCTCTCCTCGCCTCCCCTTACATTAAGGGGAGGAAATATGCGCTGGCTGGGGGCGCTGTCATCAGAGGAAACGCAGCGACACATCGCCAGCGCTGCGATGGTGATTGTCCCATCGGTCGTGCCGGAGATTGCGCCGTACGTGATCCTTGAGGCAATGGCCGCTGGTGTTCCGGTCATTGCGAGTCGAGTGGGTGGTATCCCGGAGCTTGTGCGAGATGGAGAGACGGGGCTCCTGGTTCCACCGCAGAATCCCGAGACCCTTGCCAAAACGATCGAAATGGTGTACCGTGACGAGGTAATGCGGCGACGCCTTGGGGAGCGTGCTCGGGCAATCGCCACCGCTGAGTATGGACGAGAACAACACTACGAACGTCTCATGGAGATCTACCGATCGTTCGGGGGATCAAAAAGACCCCAGGGGTCCTTTTCGTAAGACCCCTGGGGTCGCGTCGGGTCGTGTCACCGGCTTCTTCGCGTTGCTCCTCGCACTCGTTGCCTTCCTCTCCCTTCCGATCGGCGCGCAGCGCAAGCCATTCCAGCGCCCGCAGCTTGCAAACATCTTCCAGAAGTGGCACCTCTCCGAAGAGGAGGCGCGTGACCTCGCTCGGTGGGACGTCATCGTACTCGACATGGAGGTGGCACAGAATACGCCCCGCGAGTTCGCGCTCCTCCGATCGCTGAACCCGAGCGCGAAGTTGCTCGCGTACGTGACGAGCCAGGAGATCCGACGCGACGCGGCGGAGCACCCGCAGGCGCCCATGCGCCGACGGCTCGCAGCGCGTATCAGCGACCACTGGTACCTCCGATCCGCAACCGGCGACCGGGTATCGTGGTGGCCGCAGACGTGGCTCCTCGACGTGACGGATCGCGGTTGGACGGATGCGCTCGCGTCGTTCGTCGCGGACGACATCGCGTCGGACCCACGCTGGGATGGTATCCTCTACGACAACCTCTGGGGCGGCGCGAGTTGGCTCTCCAGCCGCGGGGTTGGGTCCATTGACCTCGACGATGACCGATCTGCGGACAGCGCCGAGACGATGGACACCCGGTGGGAGGCTGGCGTCCGCGCGCTCCTCACCGAGACCCGTCGTCGTGCGCGTCCCGGATTCCTCATCACCGGGAACGGCGATGCGCGGTACGCAGAGCTGACGAACGGCATCCTCTTCGAGCACTTCCCAGATACGACCGCCGGAGACTGGTCGGCATCCATGCGTGCGTACTTCCGTGTGCTCGAGCGCGCGGTCGACCCCGTCATCACGATCGTCAACGTGAACACGCGGAACACCGGCGCGCAGGATCCTCGACAGATCCGTTTCGGTCTTACCTCGACGCTCCTCGGCGGCGGATTCTACAGTTTCGACTTCGGCGACCTCGAGCACGCGCAGCGGTGGTGGTACGACGCGTACGAGGTTGCGCTCGGAGAACCGATCGGTGGACCCGTGCGCATCGCGGACGTGCGAGCGGCGTCGCTCGCGACGAACCCGATCGCCGCAGAGGGATTTCGACCCGGTGTGTACCGACGGGACTACGCGCAGGGGCTCGTCCTCGTGAATTCGACCGACCGGGAACAGCGGGTGCAGTTCGACGAGGAGTTCGAGCTCGCGGTGGGGACGGCGACGTCGAGTGGTGAGCGGCGTATCACTTCCGAGGTCGTCCTGCCACCGCAAGATGGCGCGATTCTCCTCCGCATCGTCGAGGAGATCCGGGGGGCGCCATTCACGAACGGGTCGTTCGCCCGCGTGTTCCGGCAGGACGGGCGGACCGCGCGGAACGGATTCTTCGCATTCGATGCGCGTGCTCGGAGTCGGACGACCATTGCGCACATTGATCTCGATCGTGATGGGACTCCAGAGGCCGTGCTCGCCGAACAGGGTATGATCCGCGTGCTCCGCGATGGTCAGACGCTCCGGGAGTTCGCCCCGTTTGGAGACCGTTTCCGTGGGTCGATCGACTTCGCGGTGGGTGATCTCGATCAGAACGGCACGTGGGAGATCGTCGTTGCGGAGCGTGATCGCGGCGCACGGCTGGGCATCTTCAACCTCCTCGAGGGCCGACTGCTCATGCCGTACCGAACGCCATTTGGGTCAAAATGGGGTCACGGGATGACCGTCGCGCTCGTTGCCCGCGCGCCGCTCGCTCGGCCGGACATCGTCGTCGCCGCGGGGGCCGGTGCTCTCCCCGAAGTCCGTATCCTCGACTCGCGCGGACGGGCAACCGATGATCGCTTCCTCGCGTACGACCGGAAGTTCCGCGGTGGCGTCCGTATTGCCGCGGGAGACGTTGACGGCGATGGGGTTGATGAGATTGTGACTGGCGCCGGGCCGAGCGGTGGTCCACACATCCGCGTGTTCTCAGGCACCGATGGGACACTGCGGAATCAATTCTTCGCGTTCGCTCCGGAGCGGCGCGGCGGCGTGGATGTGGCGGTCGTGGATCTCGATGGGAATGGGATCGCGGAGATCCTCGGGATGAGTACGAACGTGTTCACTGCGGTAAGTGAAGAGTGAAGAGGTATAAGTGATGAGTGTATGACGAATGAGCGTGAGATCGTCCATGTTGACCCGAAGCCGGTGGAATCGCCGAAACCGTCGCCGCGCATGCCGCCCATCCTTGCGAAGACGGTGAACCTCTGCGTGAACTGTGTTGTCGCGCCGGGGCGGATGGCTGCGCGGATTGCACGACATCGGCACGAGCGGCACTACCATCCGCGGCACCGGTTCGGCCGCCACCACCTCGCAGCGGACGTCGGGTTCGTCATCGCAATCCTCGCGCTCGTCGGCATCAACGGATACCTCTTGTTCGTCCGACCGAGCATCTTCCCGTCGAACGTGAAACTCGAGTGGACGGCAGCGCCAGCAATCGTGCGTTCTGGCGATGTGCTGACGTTCACGCTCACCTTCCGGCATGACGGCGATGAGTCACTGGACCATGCGACGGTCGCCCTTCGCCTCCCCGAGCGCTTCCATGTGCAGGCGGTGACGCCGGAGACGTACGATGCGATGACGCATACGGTGCGGATTGGGAGCGTCGCACCTGGCGCATCGGGCCGCATTGCGGTGCGTGGGATAACCGACGCACTGGACGGGATGACCTTGCGCATCGAGGGCACGTTCCATGGCAAGGGTGCGACGCGATCAGAGCGAGTGGTGGCGAGTGGGACGGTGGAGGTCCGTGGGGTCGCCGTGGCGTTCGCGATCGGTCCGCAGGGTGATGGACCAGCAATCGTACATCTCGGACAATCCGTAGAGATCGGCGCCGTATACTACGCGGCGGGGAGCGAGTCGGCTTCCTTCGATGCACGAGCGTTCCGTATTGCGATCTCCGGTCCACTTTCTGTCAGGATCACCGCGACCACACCGGGCGCGACCGTTCGTCGCGGGGAGATCCGCTGGCCGTTCCGTGGTGTGCGTCCGGCGGGAGAGACGGCCGGGGAGGCGTTCCTGCTCACGCCGCCGGCGACGGTTGGGCGTGTGGTGATTCCTGCGGGGACATCCGTGTCGTACACTCTCACTCCCGAGCTCATCATTGCGGAGGATGCGCGCGGTGTTCCGACATCGCGCATCGTCGGCACACCGCTCACACTCGATATCGTCGGCGAACTTCGCCTCACGGCATCTGCACGGTACTTCACTCCCGAAGGGGATCAGATCGGCCGCGGGCCGTTCCCGCCGCGCGTTGGTGAGACGACGAAGTACTGGGTGACGTGGGAGGCGCAGAGTCTCCTTCGAGACGCGGAACGGATCGTTGTTCGCGCGACGCTCCCTGCGGGTGTCGAATGGACGGGTCGTGCCATGGCGATGATTGGGGAGGAGCCGATTTTCGATGCGACGAGTCGAACCGTAACCTGGACGATCGGGAGGCTTGATCGTACGATCGGGAATCAGCGGCCGGACGCGAGCGCCTCGTTCGAGCTCGCGCTCACTCCGACCGCAGCGCAGGTTGGGTCATTCGCGATGTTGCTTGAGGAGACGATTGCGGAGGGCGTGGATGATCTTGGGACCGAACTCACGGCGACCACACCCGAGGTGACGACGGAGCTTTTGCTCGATCAACATGCGCAGGGGAAGGGGAGGGTGGTACCTTAAAGGGGGACCACGTCCCCCCTCTTAGGGTAAGAGGGGGAGGGGGAGTTACGAGTCGTTCGTAACCCCTCCCAACCTCCCCTTACCCTAAGGGGAGGGGCACAATCTTCGTGCTCTGTTGAGCGCTGCGGTTGACGCCGCGGCGCTTTTGTGTTAGGATGGCGCGTTACCTCGATGACGAGTGAGCATCGCGAGTCGATCGGCATCGACTCATGATCGAGCGAGGATTCGAGGTATCGAGCGAAGCGAAGATATGAGGATTGCGATGATCGGTTCCAAGGGAGTGCCGGCGACCATTGGTGGGGTTGAGCGGCACGTGGAAGAGCTCGGCGCACGTCTCGCGTCGGGCGGGTTCAGCGTGACCGTGTACGCTCGACCGTGGTACACGGAGCGCGCACCATGGTCCGTTCGTACCGAGCGCGGCGTCCGCGTCGTCACGTTGCCATCCCTCCGCACGAAGCACCTCGATGCGATCTCGCACACGCTCCTCGCAACGTGGCACGCGATGCGAGAGCGGCATGACGTGTACCACTTCCACGGTGTTGGGCCGTCGCTGCTCGCATTCCTCCCACGCTTGCTTCGACCGAGCGCGCGGGTCGTGTGTACGTTCCACTGCGTGGATTGCCACCACGCGAAATGGGGGAGGATTGCTCGCGCGGTACTCGCGCTTGGTGAGCGGGCAACGTGCGCCTTCCCGCATGAGACGATCACGGTCGGGGAGACACTCCAGGGGTACTGCTCTGATCGTTACGGTCGGGAAACGACGTGCATTCCGAACGGAGTGGCGCAAGGGAAGAGGGAAGAGGGAAGAGGGAAGAGGGAAGAGTTGCAAGTGCATGAGCGAGACATTTTGAGTCAGCTCCAGCTCGTGCCGAGGCGTTACCTCCTTGTGGTCTCGCGACTCGTGCCGCATAAGGGGATCCATACGATCATTGCGGCCTTCCGGCAACTACGAATGGAGCATCGGGAGTTCCGTGATCTCCAGCTCGCGATCGTTGGGGCGCCGGCGTTCACGGATGCGTACGCTGATGAGCTCACGGTGCTCGCCGGGGGTGATCCGGCAATCCGTTTCCTCGGACGGCAGACGGGCGCACCGCTCGACGCGCTCTACCGTCACTGCCTCGCGTTCGTCCACGCGTCTTCGAGCGAGGGGCTCCCGATCGCGGTCCTCGAGGCCGCCGCGGCCGGTGCGGTGCCGGTCGTCTCCGACATTCCCGAACACCGTGAGGTCATTGATCGCATTGGCGGCCTCTTGTTCCGCACCGGCGATGTACACGATTGCGCGTCGGTGCTCGAGGTTGCGCACCGGAGCGCGAGGTCGCTCCCGCGGATCGGTCGTGAGATCCAGGCCGCGGTGCTCCGGCACTATGATTGGGATGCGGCGGCGGGGAGGACGGTGGAGTGCTACCGTAGCTCCCATCCGAAAAGGATACGACAGCGGTTGAGTTGGTTCCCCCGCTTAGGGTAAGAGGGGGCGAGGGGGAGTTACCTCACGGAGCGTAACCCCTCCCAACCTCCCCTTACCCTAAGGGGAGGAGACGGACCCCTTCCGTCGATACGCAGCGATCCCCCCCGATGGTCGTCGGGGGGGATCGTTCGTTGTTCAGTTGTCTATTCCCGTCACCGCGAGGCGAATCGCAGATTTGCGG